>JAVHQE010000133.1:4281-8536 GCA_036170975.1 Minisyncoccota bacterium
CAGGTTATGGGAGCTGAACTATCTGCAAAAAAGCACGTAGAAGAAGCAATGCACCTCAATGAACAACTCGGAGAAATGCAGGGGCAGGTTTCCGAAAAACAAGTAGAACAAATTAAAAAGCAGACAGAGCAGGCAAGAGAAGCAATGCAAAAAGGTAACTTCGAAGAAGCAAACCGTATTTCAAACGAGGCAACACAGAAAGTTGAGGAGATAAAAGCAGTACAGGAAAACGAGCGCGAAGGAATGCCAGTATCAGTATCTGCGTCTGCATCAGGAACAACTACTTCTGCCACCGTAACTGCGGGGATAAGAGTAGAGAGTACTGTAGGGGGAGAAGTGACGGGCTCAACTGGTGTTAAGCAAGGAGAACGTATGATGGAAAGCGTTGGAGCAAAAGAAAAATCAGGAAATAATGAAAGGAACGCTACCGATCGGTAATATTCTGATTAGCTTAGTTTATGCAATCATCGCTGTAGCCATTTTGGTTGCGGCGATGTTTGCTGTTCCTCTTGAAAAAGAGACCAGAACAAAGGTTTTTTTGGGAGGGCAGGAGATTCTGGTGAATATCGCAGACACTCCTCGTTTGCAAGAGCAAGGACTTAGCGGACATAACCCCCTTGGGGAAAAAGAAGGGATGCTTTTTGTCTTTGACGCGCCAGAGCAGACTGGTTTTTGGATGAAAGATATGTTTTTCCCCCTTGATATCATGTGGTTTGATCAAGACCAAAGAATTATTGATGTGTGGGAGAATGCTTCCCCTGATTCTTATCCAGAAATTGTCACTCCTCGTGCACCGGCAAAGTTTGTACTTGAAGTTCCTGCAGGGTTTTTTGCGAAGTATAAATTAAAAATGGGAAACATACTCGAAATTACACGATAAAGTTGTCGTTTCACGCGACAGGGGTTTACATGTTTTTATTTTTGTTCTTCGATACCTAATTTTCGTTGAAATACCTTCTTCATTTCTTATTTTGCGGTACAATGAGTGTATAAGAATTTGTTTAAGGAAATATTTTATCAACTGTTTAATAAATTAGTGTAACCTATGCAAAAGAATACCAAGACCACAAAAAAAGTTACCGTTCCCGTCAAAAAAAGCCCCATTGCGGACGTGCGTAAGCGCAGTGGGGAAGTTGTCCCTTTCGATATTGAACATATCGTGAGTGCCGTTTTCAAGGCGATGCGTTCAACAGGAGATGGAGAGCGCAAAGAGGCAGAGTTTATCGCAAGGAAAGTTGAATCCGAGCTTAAAAGGATATCAAAGCTCGTTAAGGACTTTATTCCAACGGTTGAAGGTATTCAGGATGTCGTTGAGCGTGAGCTTATTTTGGAAGAATTCGTAAAAACAGCGAAATCCTACATTATTTATCGCGAAGAACGCAATCGTATGCGTGAGAAAAAGGGTGAAATTCCTGAAGAGGTAAAGGCTCTCGTTGAGGAAGGGAAGAAGTGCTTTCGTAACCCAATGTCAGAGTTTGTCTACTATCGCACCTATTCTCGCTGGCTTCCTGAAAAGGGCCGTCGCGAAACATGGATTGAAACAGTTGACCGTTATATCTCCTTTATGAAAGAAAACCTTGGTAAAAAACTTACCGAGAAAGAATACACTGAAGTACGTGAGGCAATATTAAAACAAGAAGTAATGCCATCAATGCGCCTTCTCTGGGGTGCAGGAGATGCTGCTCGTAAAACAAACGTATGCGGATATAACTGCTCATTTATTGCACCTTCTTGTACACAAGACCTTGGTGAAATTATGTATCTCCTCATGTGTGGTACTGGAGTGGGTTATTCTGTAGAGAGTCAAAGTGCGCAGTCCTTCCCTCAAATTAAGAAGCAGACTGGCAAGATGCTACCAACGCATGTTGTTCATGATAGTAAAGAAGGCTGGGCAGATGCGTATGTCCTTGGCTTGAATACGTGGTTTAATGGCTCAGATATAATTTTTGATTATTCAAAACTTCGTCCAGCAGGAGCACGCCTTTTGACTATGGGTGGGAAAAGTTCTGGTCCAGAGCCGCTTGTTTCTTTGATTGAGTTCACGCGTGATCATATTACAAAAAAGCAAGGACGCCATCTTACTAACCTTGATTTGCACGATATCATTTGCAAGATTGGAGAAGTGGTAGTTTCGGGCGGTGTGCGAAGGAGCGCACTTATTTCACTTTCTGATCTTGATGACCATGATATGCGTCATGCAAAAGATGGACAGTTTTACCTTACTGATCCGCAACGTATGATGGCAAATAACTCTGCGGTCTATTGGCAGAAGCCTTCAAATGCTGAATTCCTAGATGAATGGGTTTCCCTTATGAAGGGTGCATCCGGCGAACGCGGTATCTTTAATCGTGGGTCGCTTTCAAAACAAATTCCTGCACGACGATGGAAAACACTTGAAAAAGATTTTGACACCTGTGGAACGAATCCTTGTGGGGAGATTATTCTCAAGTCGAAACAATTCTGTAACTTATCAGAGGTGGTAGCACGCGCCGAAGACACAGAACAAACACTTTTGAAAAAGGCACGCCTTGCGGCGCTCTTGGGCACCTATCAATCAAGTCTCACCAATTTTGGATATCTCTCGAAGGAATGGAAGCAGAATTGTGAAGAAGAACGTTTACTTGGAGTTTCTATTACGGGGCAGTGGGACTGTAAGGTTGTACGTGACCCTAAGGTAATGCAGAAAATTCGTGATGAAGCGGTAAAATATAACAAGGAATATGCGAAGCGTTTTGGTATTAATGCTTCTTCTGCGGTAACAGCCGTGAAGCCTTCGGGCACCGTATCGCAACTTGTTGATGCTGCGTCGGGAATGCACCCACGTAATTCACAATACTATATTCGTCGTATTCGCATTTCCGCAACAGACAGCCTCTTCAAAATGATGAAGGACCAAGGAGTTTCATATCAGCCAGAGGTGGGGCAGTCCATGGAGAACGCCGTGACCTACGTTCTTGAATTCCCCGTAAAAGCTCCTGAAAAATCAATCTTTAAGAATGACCAAACAGCACTCGACCAACTTCTCTATTGGAAAATGGTTAAAGAGAACTTTACAGAACACAATCCATCAGTTACCATTTCAGTAGGGGAGGATGAATGGATTGCGGTCGCAAACTGGCTCTATGAAAACTGGGACATGATTGGCGGACTCTCGTTCCTCCCTCGTTCAAATCATGTTTATCGTCTCGCTCCGTATGAAGAGATTACAAAGGACCAATACGAGGCGATGATGAAGAAGTTCCCGGACATTGATTTCTCAAAAATCGTAACGTACGAATATGAGGACCAGACTCAGGGTTCAAAAGAGCTTGCTTGTGTAGCAGGGGTCTGTGAGATCGTGTAAAAAAATAAGAAGCGTAGCGACTGTATTTTTTACACCCGGTTAAATGATTTTTCAAAGAAAAATCCCCGCCTCGCGGGATTTAACTGGGTAAGGATTTAATAATTTAACGAGTGTAGCGAGTATAATTTTTTAACCCAGTTAAATGATTTCAAAAATCGCATTTAACCGGGGGTAAGATTTTCTAATTCGCAGTCACTCATAAGAAAAACTAACATGGCAAAAGGAAAAGATGCACATAAAGAAGTAAAGAAACCAAAGAAGGCGAAGAAATAGGTTTGGTAGTTAAAAAAATCCCTTGTTTTACAAGGGATTTTTTTTAAATTTCTTTCCTTTTTGTGAAATTTGTGATTTAATACGCAAGCCCATATCAGATGGTTACCCCGTGAGATAATTATGTATTATACATACGTTTTAAAAAGTGAATCTACCAAGCATTTTTATGTAGGATACACGAATGATCTAAAGCGACGTTTTTTGGAACACCAAGAGAATAAATCGCTCAGTACAAAAAATCGTGGTCCTTGGAAATTGGTTTATTACGAAGCGTCTCTTTCAAAAACCGACGCTTTGATTCGTGAGAACTATTTAAAAACTGCTTGGGGAAAGAGGGATATTAAAAACCGTATTGTGCATAGTACATAGCTATCTCACGGGGAGGAAAGTCCGAACACACGCCTTGGTTCGCCAAGGCAGAAGGGTAGCGGGTAACGCCCGTCGAGAGCAATCTTAGAGGTGCGAGCAGAGACGCCCTGATCGAAAGTGAAGGGGATCCTTCGGGATTAGTCCTCGTAGTAATGCGAGGGGTGAAACGGCTAAATCCTTACCTGTGTGCAAGGCCGTGTCCGATGCACCGCACTTTGTTTGGTGCAGAATTAAAAATTTTAAATTTAAAATTTTTAAATAATGTTTTAA
>JAVHQE010000134.1:0-1840 GCA_036170975.1 Minisyncoccota bacterium
GATTCCGCATAACCAAGTTCGTCATACAACCCTTGTGCCAAATTCTCTGCTTCCTCTGCAGAAACCGTTTTCTCGCGCGCCTCCGCGGGTGCCTGCAAGCGACGCTCCTCATATTCAATCATACCCTCAAGGCGCCCAATTTTGCGACCCACGTCATCTCGTTCGCGACGAAGCACCCCCATTTCTGTACGCACCCGCACGAGTTCTGCCACCTCAACGCTGTCCTTTGTTTGTACACCACGCAAGCTGTCAGCATACACGAGTGCCTCATTTGCCTCTTTGAGTTCCTCCTCAAGCTGTTCTTTTTCGTTATGTAACTTTTCGCGGGTGTGTTTAATATATGTTTCCTCGCGAATTAAATAATCTCCATACAACATCGCAAGTTCATCACGCAACGCGCGAGCCTGCTCTACTTTCTCCACCTGCTTTTTCAAAAATTTAATATGGGGCGCAATTTCACGACGAAGCGACTCCGTCTGACGCATATTCTCTTCTGTCTTCAAAAGTCTCTTTTCACTCTCACTGATTTTCCAATGATATACTTTGAGACCAAGTGCGTCCTCAACCATCGCGCGACGATCTTTGGGTGACGAATTCAGAATACGGTCTGCCTCACCTTGTGAAATAATATGGTGCCCCGACGCGCCAATGTGCACCGACGCCAAAAGCTCAATCACATCTTTCAAACGTACCGACGAATCATTAACAAAGTACTCGCTCGACGCATCACGATGAATCTCGCGCGCAATCGTGACCTCGTCATAATCAATAGGAAATGTACGGTCGGTATTATCAAAAGAAATCACGACCTTGGCACGGTTTTGGCGTTCTGCATTTTTTGAACCATTAAAAATAAGATCTTCAGTACGCTTACCACGCATACTTTTGAGCGACTGCTCACCAAGTACGAAACGAAGCGCCTCGGCAACATTTGACTTGCCTGAGCCGTTCGGCCCCACAATAGCTGAAATATCGGCACCAAACTCAAACACGCTCTTTTTGGCGAATGATTTAAACCCAGAAATTTCGAGAGTTTTTACACGCATGATGTAGATAGTTTACCCCGACACCAACTTTTTGTATAGTGTTTAATTGCATATATATAAGAGTAATCAATTCTCCTGTTGAGGATAGAGTATCAGCGATAAAATAACAGAAACACAATGTTTATGGCCAAGCCACGAATTTGCTAATTCGCTAATGCAAAAGTTGGTGTGGGGGTTTAGCATATTAAACGAGTTTATAAAGTAGAAAGTTGCGAATTAGTAAAGTAGCTCCAACAACAAAAAACAGGCGGGATTTCTCCTTTTTACCATAGCAACTCCTAACACCTGCCACCTAAAACCTAACCTCTAGGTCCATTAACTATCTTTTTATCTTTTGTTTTTGTTCAAGTGCACTAACGCGACTTGCAAGTTCATGAAACTCAAACTTCATCGTAAAACGATCGCCCATAGATAAAACATCTTGACGCGTAGATGCAAGATTTTCTTTGATTTCTGTTATTTCTTTTTTAACTTCAGCAAACTGACTATTAATCTCGTCGAATTTCTTATCTACACTGTCAAACTTCTTATCCACACCCGCAAATCCCTTAGCAACCATCCTTGCTAATTCATTTGTTTCCTCACGACCTTCAGAAATAAGTTTATCAGTCTCCTTGCGACCTTCAGAAATAAGTTTATGAGTCTCCTTGCGACCTTCAGAAATAAGTTTATGAGTCTCCTTGCGACCTTCAGAAATAAGTTTATGAGTCTCCTTGCGACCTTCAGAAATAAGTTTATGAGTCTCCTTGCGACCTTCAGAAATAAGTTTATGAGTCTCCTTGCGACCTTCAGAA
>JAVHQE010000135.1:0-3298 GCA_036170975.1 Minisyncoccota bacterium
CAGGGGCTTGACTTTTTTGTATACTATGATACAATATAAAGAGATTTGAAATAAGTGAGTAATAGCTTAGTCGTTATTACTTTTTGAAATGGATGTTTTAAGGAGAGTATCATGGGCGAGAAAATTTTTAAGGGAGGGGTTATCCTATTCCTCCTTATGTTCATTTTTATCGCCTACGCAATTGTAGGTGGTATCAACGATAAAGCAGAGGTACAAGGGGACCGGATCACCGCCGTCGAAGGCGATGTGAAAGAAATGAAAACTGTCCTGAAAGGGATAGCAACAAAAGACGACCTCGTAAAGGTCGTCGCAGAAGACGCGAAGGAAGACGGGGCAAGAATTGTTGCTCATGAACACAGCTCGTATCATCGGGCACCTGCGCGTCATAAATCACAGGTGGCAAAACCAGCACAGCAGTTAGCAGAAGCACCAAAAGTGCAACTGCCGAGGGTTGGTGACCCTTGTCCGTATGGTGTTGTGTCTGTCAGTGTTTCTATTGATGGATCACAAAACTTTATTTGTGGACCAGTACCACAACCCCCCCAGCAGGTTGCAATAAGAGAACCTGTACGGGAACCTGCTCCACGTGATGATTTCTATGACCGTGTGCAGTATGTTCCAAGGCGTGCACCACAACAAGCACCACGACCTGAACCCGTCAGGCCTCAACAAGAGGCAAGTTCGGGGACAAATTGGGTCCCGTGGGCTATTGGGGCTGGGTTGCTCGGTTGGTACGTCAATGCACATCGAAACAGGGGAACAACGATGCCCATCGGACTTCCACCAACGGCCGTCACCAATGGCGTGGGTGCAAGTACCAACGCTGTCGGTGTTAATCCTGTTGGTGTCGTCGGTGGCGCTCCTACTGTGGTAACACAGTAATGCAGTGAAAGAAGTATCTTTACGGGAGGGGGAACCTTCCTCCCGTATTTTTTAAAGATATGAACCCTGTTCATGTTTTTAAAAAGTAGACAGAGGTGTCACTTTAGGGAGATGTTTTGTAGGTTAGTCACATTAATATATATCATTATGAAAACAACAATTAAATTTTTGAGTACTTGGCTGATGGTCCTCGTTGGGATTTTTGCCGGTGCCCAAGTTGCATTTGCACAAACCGCGACGATTGCGACTTCTTGCAATACGGCAACGCTTGTCGGGTCTATTACCAGCACGGGGGGTGTTTCAACCAGTGTTTGGTTTGAGTACAGTACCGCCATGGCAACGGTAACAGCAGGTGCAGGAACAAGAACGGTTGCACAGGCCTTTACGGTACCTCAAACCTTCGTCAGTTCGATTTCAGGACTCCTTCCTTTGACCACGTACTACTATCGTGTGGCTAGTCAAAACATCTATGGTATTGGGTACGGAACTGTTTTGAGTTTTACGACACCTTCGTGTACGGGAGCTACAGGAACAGCGCTTACTACCACCACAGTAACTTCATGTAATACCGCAACACTTTCGGGTACGATCACCAGCACAAGCGGGGTATCAACGAGTGCTTGGTTTGAGTACAGTACCGTTATTTCAACCGTAACTGCCGGCGCAGGAACAAGAACAGTCGCACAAACCTTTACCGTACCGCAAACCTTTACCGACCCTGTTTCAGGACTGCTTCCTTTGACTACGTATTACTATCGCGTGGCAGTACAGAATATATATGGTGTTGGATATGGTCAAGTAATGACACTCACAACCCCTTCGTGTACGGGTGGTGTAGGAACCTCCGTTGTGACAACAAATGTGGCAAGTATTACTTCACAAACTTCAGCTACCTTGAATGGATACCTTAATCCAAATGGCGTTAATGCTAACGCATGGTTTGAATGGGGTCCAACCGCAATGTATGGATACACAACTCCTTCAATAAATTATGGGACGATTGCGATAAACTTCGCGAGCCCTATTTCGACACTTTCTCCTGGCACAACCTACTACTACCGCGCGGTTGCACAAACAGCGCAGGGCGGTATTATCTATGGTGCACAAATGACCTTCAATACGAATGGTTCAGGTGTTATGCTTCCTGTGGTAACGACGAATGGCGCAAGTATTTTGTCACAAACATCAGCATCGCTTAACGGGTTCATTACTCCTAACGGTATAAATACAAACGCGTGGTTTGAGTGGGGGACAACGCCAAATTATGGCTACTCGACACCTTTGGTGAATTATGGAACAGTGACAACAAGCTTCAGTAATACGCTCTTCAGCCTTGTTCCTAACACCACGTATTACTTCCGTGCTGTTGCACAGAATGCACAGGGAACAGTATATGGAAGTATGCTTTCCTTTAGCACAACAGGACAAGGAAACAATAATAACTTTAATTCTGCGACAGGGGCAACCCCGACTGCAACAACGTTGCTTGCAACAGAAAACTCTGGAGGATCGGCAACTTTGAATGGTCTCGTATTCTCTTCTTCGAGTGCTTATCCATCAAATGCATGGTTTGACTGGGGGACGGATGCTTCTGTGGGGAACAAAACACAGACCGTGAACGTGGGCTCTTTGCCAAGTGTGAAGCACGCGGACGTGATTACGGGATTGGTACAAGGGCGGACATATTATTATCGCATTGTTACCGAAAATACGTATGGAAAATCATACGGTTCAACGATGAGTTTCGTTGCAATGGCAAGTACCCCCGTTCAGGACAATACTGTGGTTATTAGTACTCCTACTCGCACCGTTACAAAACCTACCATTACGGTAATAAACCGTGGCACGGCGACACAGTCACTCATTGCCCTTACCCTTGATGGAGGAACCGAGGCAATTAATGGTGGAGAAAAACGTTCCTATCATGTAACATGGAAGAATGACAGTACTCAAATACTTACGAATGTAGTGTTGCGTGTAATGTTCCCTCAAACAATGAAAGTTGAAAGTACCACGAATGGAGTACTTTCCTCAGCTGACAACACTGTGGTTGTTGACGTGAAATCACTTGCCGTCGGGGAAATGGGAGAAGCATTCATTGTTGCAACTCCTGATAATGGGTTGGCAGTAGGAGACCTCCTTGTGGTGACTGCAAACATGGTCTACACCGACGCAGGTGGGGTACAGAGTGATGCTGTCGCGTATGTAACACACCGTATCGCAGGTTCAAATGGTTTTGGAGCAAGTATCTTTGGAGCAGGATCATTCATGCCCACAACACTCTTGGGATGGATTATCCTCATTGCTCTCATTCTCGCCCTCGTGCTTTTGGGGAACCATCTATACGGACGTTTCTCAGAGCCAGTACGCTAATAATTAAGGGTTAAACTAGAAACAAAGACGGGGTTGCCAAAGG
>JAVHQE010000135.1:3308-8226 GCA_036170975.1 Minisyncoccota bacterium
CGAGGGCAACCCCGTCTTTGTTTTGTATTCCGCATTCTGCCCCAAGAATGGTACTATGGAGAAATGGAGTATGAAGCGAAAAGCATTGAAGATCTAAAAGCCGTTGCGGGGGAATTTCTCCGCTTGTTTGGACAGCGGGAAGCAAAAAGCACTGCCACCGTGATAGGTCTCTCGGGGAACCTTGGCACAGGAAAAACTTCTTTTACGAAATACGTCGCCGAACTATTGGGAATTACTGAAGTTATAACAAGCCCAACCTTTATTCTTGAAAAAATATATGATATTCCAGAGGGATCGACTCTTGGCTCTCGCTTCACAAAACTTATTCATATTGATGCATATCGTTTAGAAGGGGGTGATGAAATGGCGCCCCTCGGATGGGAGGCGATACTTGGTGAGCCACACAACCTCGTCTTCCTTGAGTGGCCCGAGCAAGTGGTGAGTGCTCTTCCTCAGGACATCGATACAATTTTATTTGAGTACGTAAGCGAATCAGTTCGAAAAATAACAATGAAAGAATATGGCAAAAAATAACAATCAAAAAACACTGATTCTTCTTGATGCTCACGCGATCCTTCATCGTGCCTATCATGCTTTACCAGAATTTTCTTCAAGTAAAGGGGAGCCAACTGGCGCACTCTATGGTCTCTCGGCGATGATTATGAAGATCATCAAAGATTTAAAACCCGATTATATTGTTGGGTGTTTTGATTTGCCCCAACCAACTTTTCGCCATGAAGCGTACGAGGCTTACAAACAAGGGCGCCCAAAAGCAGAGGGGGATCTTATTCATCAAATCAAACGTTCCCGTGATGTATTTGCTGCGCTTGGTATTCCCGCCTATGAACTTGCAGGATTTGAGGCCGATGACCTCCTTGCTACGATTGTTGAGCAAACAAAAAAAGAAAAAGATTTACGCGTCATTATTGCTTCGGGAGATATGGACACCCTCCAACTTGTGGATGATGACCGTGTGCTTGTGTATACATTGAAAAAGGGGATTAATGACATCATTCTCTACAGTGAAGAAAAAGTAGTAGAACGTTTCGGGTTTAAGCCACTTCTTTTGCCTGACTACAAAGGTCTCCGTGGTGACCCCTCAGACAACATCATCGGCATTAAGGGTATTGGGGAAAAAACGGCAACGACCCTCATTACCTCTTTTGGAACGATTGAGGATATTTATAAAAAACTTAAAAAAGACCCTGAAGCATTTCGTTTGGCAGGGATTACTCCACGCATCATAAAGCTCCTTGAGGAAGGAGAAGAGGAAGCTCTTTTCTCAAAAACACTAGCAACCGTACGACGTGACGCTCCTATCACGTTTACCTTTCCTGAGAAAGTTTGGCGAGAAGCTTTTGACCCCACGCAAGCGGAGACTCTTTTTGCTGATCTTGATTTTCGCGGGTTTCGCGATCGCCTCCATGACCTCCTTGGTATTGAACGCTCTGCCCCCTCTGAGGAAGAGAAGGCTCTCGAGGTCGCCATTGATCCTACCCTATTTAAACATGCGCAGATTGCGTTATGGCTTTTGAACTCAGAGATAACCGCACCCTCCTTGGAGGATATGTTACACCATACAAAAAAGAAAGATTTTCAAGAGGCATTTCATTCTCTTGAAGAAGAAATTAAAAAGCAGGGGCTTGATGACGTTTATCGCACGGTGGAGCTACCCCTTATACCTTTGATTGAATCAGCACAAACATACGGTATTCTTGTTGACGTAAAGCATCTCGAGGGACTTTCTCAAACGTATCACACAGAGCTTGATAAAATAACCGCGCGCATTTATGAATATGCAGGAGGGGAGTTTAACATGAACTCGCCGAAACAATTAGGAGAAATTCTTTTTGATAGACTAGAACTTGCAACAAAAGGACTTAAAAAAACAGAGGGCGGTGCGCGGTCAACGCGTGAGTCTGAGTTGGTAAAATTACGCGATGTTCACCCCATCATTGCCGACATTCTTTTGTATCGCGAGTTACAAAAACTTCTCTCGACGTACATTGACAATCTTCCCCATTTAATCGGAGAAGACGGAAGACTCCATACTACCCTTAGTCAGACGGGGACTACTACCGGGAGGATGTCTTCGTCAAACCCCAACCTTCAGAATATTCCCGTGCGTGGCGAAATGGGTACGGCAATCCGATCTGCCTTTGTTGCCCCCGCGGGCTCAACGCTCCTTGCTTTTGATTATTCACAAATTGAAATGCGCGTACTTGCGGCACTCTCTCATGATGAACATTTACTTGAGATCTTTCGAGGAAACACCGATGTACACACTTCGGTTGGTGCGCGCGTGTTTAGTGTTCCTGAAAAAGAAGTGACTACTGAAATGCGTCGTCGGGCAAAAGTTATCAATTTTGGGATCGTGTATGGTATGGGGGTTAATGCGCTCAAAGATAACCTGGGGGTGTCGCGGGCAGAAGCTCAGGCATTTCATGATAGTTATTTTGTAACCTTTCCAAACATTGCAGAATATTTCGACGAGGTAAAAACACAAGCAAAGAAAGATGGGTTCACAAAAACTTATTTTGGTCGCCGGCGTTTTTTTGCGGGGCTGAAATCCCCGGTGCCTTTTATTCGCGCGAGTGCTGAGCGTATGGCGATGAACGCCCCTCTCCAGGGCACCGCTGCGGATATTATTAAAATTGCGATGGAGCGCGCACACGAGGGTCTCGTGCGAGCAGGGCTGGAAGACCGCGCGCACCTCTTGCTCCAGATTCATGACGAGCTACTCTTTGAGGTAGAAGTAGGAGTCGTAGAAGAGGTGCGGAAAATTGTCGAAGAAGCGATGGAACACGCGGTCGATTTTCCCGTACCCCTTAATGTTTCTGTCGAGCAGGGCTTGCGATGGGGAACGATGGAAGATATAAAGTAGCTACGAGGATAAATAAAAAAATATGCTCCACATTATTTACGGCAACGAGAGAGGGAAATCACGCGCGCGGTTTCGCGTGCTTCGTAATGAGGCATTGAAAAAATGTGGGGCAGAGCAGATGGTTCAGGAGGGGAGTATTTCGCGTATTTTTTTTGAGGAAGCCACTGCCTCACAAGGTCTCTTTGGAGAGACAACCCTTTTTGTTTTTGATAATGTTTTTGGATTAAAAGAAGATCAAGAGATTTTAATAGGAAGTGTTGATGCTCTCGTCGCTTCCCCTAATCATTTTTTAGTATTCGAACTTGAATTTAATAAAGATACCACTACTGCTCTCTCGAAGACGTCCGCAACCCTTGAAGAATATAGTGTAAAAAAACCTGACACCCGTCCCGCATTCAACATCTTTTCTCTTGGCGATGCGTTAGGGAAGCGGAACAAAAAAGATTTGTGGGTTTTGTACCAAAGTGCTCTCACTGAAGGATTTGAACCCGAGGAAGTTTGCAGTACTCTTTTTTGGGCGGTGAAAAATATGGCGCTCATGAAGGATGCACCAGCAGGGGACGACCGAGGGGTGAGTCCTTTTGTTGCCCCCAAGGCACGCGGGTTTGCAAAAAATTATTCGCAGAAAGAAATTGGAGATTGTTCACGCACGCTCGTGATGGCATACCACGAGGCGCATCGCGGAGGGGAACCGATGGAGGTGGCACTTGAACGGTTCATACTCACGCTCTAATTTTCCGATGATTTTATTTGTCTAAAAACTCACTATAGTCGTATAATATACTATATAACTTGGTACAATATTCTCTGCATTCGCTCGGACATACAAACTCCGTGTTTGTATGTCGCTCACTCATTTGAGAATAGTATATTATACGACTATAGTGAAAAAGGGAAAATAGGGAAAATAAAAACCCGCACATTATGAGATGCCGGGTTTTTGAATTTTGGTCTGTCGCTAAGATAGCGCCAAGACGGAAGGTGCGAAAAGAACAATCAGTGAAGTCGGACGAAAATTATAGAAGTGTCCGATGGCGCGGTGTATTGCGCAATGTGCAATGGTGGTTGTGGAGAATTTTCTTGCGTAAGGTTGGTAAGTTAACCAGAACTTAAAATTTGCGAACCACGATGTATTCCTGTCTCTAGTATATGTCATGAGGTAATCTTTGTGCAAGAATTATGGCTGTGGATAACTTTTTTGGTAGTTTTTCTTTTTAAGTACCCTGTTTCCTTGGCGGAGAAAAGTACTTGACAAAAATAATTGATATGCTATACTTTTCACGTTTATGTGGAAATGGTCATGTAAAAAGATACGTTTCTGCCAACAAGGGCGTTGCACATTTTTTAAATTAAACAAGGAGTTTCAGATGAAAAAAAGTTTTTTGGGTATGTTTTTGGCGCTGGGTATGTTGGCTGGCTCTGCGAGCGCGTTCGACTTCAATTGGGGTGGCGCATCGTCAGCACCCGTGAACTCGGGTGTGCAGAAGACAGTAGCAATGCCCGGGGGATACACCCAGGCAGCCGCGCAGGCCGAGTGCTTCGACAAGCTCTTCGTCCCTGAGACAAAGACCTATGACCCTCGTGGCGCCTGGGCGGCATGTGTGCAGGGTCGCATTGGGCCGGCGCTCACGGTCTCGCAGGACGGAAGCAAGCTCCTGGTAGCCAAGGATTCAGCGACCCCGGTGTCCTGTACCGCCAAGGGGGTTGTCCGTGGAAGTGCGGTTGTTTGGGAACCGATTCCCGCAACCTGCAGTCAGTAACACCGTAACAAACGCCGATAGTTCGGCAAGCCGCTTCGAAGGGAGCGGTTTTTCTATTTACCCCACTATCTACTTATAGAGTACTATAGTACTCTATAAGTAGATAGTGGTTGCGGTGTTGCAAACGGATCCTCGCAGAAAGTGGAAATTTCTTTGTGGTCAGGAATAATTTTGTTTTCGTCAAAACAAAATTTTCACGAAGTCTCCCGACACGATTTTCTAATCGCCTGGCTCGTGGTTTTGTCTGCTGACAAAACATCACTCCGCCTCGCAC
>JAVHQE010000136.1:0-8122 GCA_036170975.1 Minisyncoccota bacterium
GTTGCCTACGGCAACCGCCTTTTCTCTGGCTTTTCGATAGAAAAACGAATAGTATGATTATTATGTATATTCGTGTTCGTGTTGCTACTCAAGTCAAAAAAGAATCATTCGTACAAAGCGCGGAGGATGTTTTTTTGGTATCGGTCAAAGAACCCGCAGAGCAAAACCGTGCGAACACTCGTGTCCTCGAGCTCGTCGCCCGCCATTTTGGAATAAATCCTAAACAGATAAGGATTATTTCTGGCCATCATTCTCCCAGTAAAATCTTTGCTATTCCTGACGTGTTGGCATAAAGCACATTTTGGTTGCATTTGCTTGGCATAACAATCCACCAAGTGGTATACTGGAAGTATGAAAATCAATATAAAAACAACAAATATGGAGGGGACGGTTGCTCTTTCGAGTTATGTTGAAGAGAAGCTTCAGAGTGTTGAAAAGTTTACCTTACCGCACGAAAATGAAGACGTGGTAGCAGAAGTAGAAATTGGGAAAATAAATAACCATCACCAGTCAGGTGACGTGTTTCGTGCTGAGGTAAATTTGCATGTGCGCGGGAAAAGTTTTCGTGCAACCTCAGAGAAAAGCGATCTCTATGCGGCAATCGACGATATGCGCAACGAGTTGGTTCGTGAACTGAACTCTCAGAAAGATAAAGCGCGTACTCTCGTACGTCGCGGAGGGGGAATTATCAAAAAAATACTTCGTTTTGGAAGATAAATAGAAATAAACATGAGTACACAGAATATTATTTTAACAACTATTGCTACCATCTTTGTAATAGGCATTGTATGGATTGGGGCAACAAGTAAGGCACCACAAACCCCGCCGACAAACGACGCAGCAAAAATCATTTCAGAAACAAATAACCAAGTTCCTTTGGAACCTAATGCAACAAAACCTATGACTACCGTAATTATGACAACAAATAAGGGCGCTATTACCCTTGAACTTTTTGGAGACAAAACACCAAAGACCGTAGAGAATTTTGTGAAGCTTGCAACCGAAGGGTTCTACAGTGGCACACGCTTTCATCGCGTTATCAAGGGCTTTATGATTCAGGGAGGTGACCCGCTTTCAAAAGATACTGCAAAACAAAGTATGTGGGGAACAGGCGGTCCTGGATATAGCTTTGCTGATGAACTTGGGGGTATGAATAGCGCGAATAGTAATGTTATTGGCACGATTGCGATGGCAAACTCTGGGCCTAACACCAACGGCAGTCAATTTTTCATCAATACCGCAAACAACAACTTTCTTGATACCAAGCATGTAGTGTTTGGTCGCGTAATGGCAGGAATGGACGTCGTAACAGCAATTGAGAATACGAAGACAGGAGCACAAGACCGCCCTGTGGAGGATATGGTTATCGAGAGAGTAGAGGTAAAGTAATTGATTGTAAAATACTGTAACACAAAAACAAGCCTCTAAATAAGGCTTGTTTTTGTGTTACCTTGACAGGAGTGGTCATTTCGTGATAAGTCTAGTTAGGAGTTTTATTGTTAAATTTGAAATATGGGGGCATATATGGAAGATACACAATCACCGGTGGAAAAGTGGGACGAGGTATTGATTAACGCATGGGGGCGAAACCCTAGTGTTTACTCACTTGCGATAAAGTTTTTGCAAGAGTCGGGAATATCTTTTTCTTCTGAACAAGACAAGCACTCTACAGTAGTACTTGTGGAAAAGTTTGCTGAGCTCGGGATTTTTGCTCGATCACCAAAGACTTACAAACAACTCTGTATGAATGTGCGCCCATTTTTTGCTCAATGTTTTCCAGAAGTACATGCATTGATGGTAAAAGGAGAAAAAGCAGAAGCAGTCAGGGTATTTTCCTTGTATGCACTTGATTTCAAGGATGATGTTAAAACGGGGAGGAGTGCAGTACCTCTTTATGGTATCCATACTGGCGCTATAATTTAAAAAAACAATATCAAACCACCCGTCAGTAATGTCGGGTGGTTTTTTGTTTCATTCCCTGCTAGTTACTTCTGCCCCCGTAAAAAATCCTCGTACCCCATTTCTTTCTTGCCTTCGGGGATTACGCGGTCGAGAATGAGTTTTTGAGACCCATCGCCATCTTTTTCGAGATGTGCTTCAGTGACGATGATGCGTATCTCCGGGTCAGCAGACTCGCGTCCTGGACGTAGACTCTGTTTCTTATTGGTAATGAAGTATGCACGAGGCCATACGTCGAACGCGCGGATTTTGCGATACATTCGCACGGGGTCATCATCGAGGTATATTTGCCCGCTCTCTTTAGTCATTTTTTTTGTATAGGTTGCCTGATCATGGTCTTGCTCTTTTGGAGTGATAGCTCCTGAAACCCAAAGAGGAATTGTTCGTGCAAGGAGGTTACCTCCAAGGACTCCGAGTGTTTCTTCGAGTTCGCTTGCTTTGGGTGGCCAGTTGGGTATTAAAATTTTTTCTTGTGCTACGATAGGCCCATGATCGACTTCTTCATCAATCTGCATAATGGTAACTCCGGTTTCGTGGGTCGTGCCGGGCGGAACGTCGGCAAGGATACCGCTCTGGATAGGGGATGCTCCGCGGAGTTGGGGGAGAAGTGATGGGTGCACATTGAGCGTGCCATGTTTCGGCAAATCGAGAATGATACGCGGAACTATTTTCCCATACGAGGTGATAATGAAAAGACCCCAGTCTCCTCCGAGTGTCTTTAAAAACTCCTCCGATTTAATTTCTGCTGGCTCAAGGGTAGGAATACCGTGTGCGTCTGCCCACACTTTGACTTCGCTGGGGGTCAAAATAAGTTTGCGTCCTTTTGGTTTTGCAGGGGCGGTAATAATAAGGGCTGGTAACATTCCTGCGTGCGACATCTCTTCAAGGACAATGACTGAAATACGTGATGTTCCCCAAAAAGCGATGTTAATTTTTTGCGTAGTCTCGTTCATTGATTATTATGTGTTACGTCATTGCGAGTACTCGAAGCAATCTAGTATATATGGATTGCTTCGAGTACTCGCAATGACCGGTCAGCTATATTTTGCTATTTTCCGCATGTATACGATCTTGTTCTTCTTTGGTAATGACTTCTACGTTGCGGGCTTTGTCGACGAAGAGGGTGCCGTCGAGGTGGTCGGTTTCGTGTTGGAAAATTTGTGCAATAAGCCCACTTCCTCCTCGGGTGAATACTTTGCCGTGTTCGTCATAGGCGCGAATAGTTGCCTTGTCTGCGCGCGCTACTTCGCCGTAGAGCCAACGAACCGAAAGACATCCCTCGGGTGTCCATATTTTTTTACGAGAGAGTTTAGTGATAACGGGATTGATAAATACCATGCTGGTGTATGCTGGTTTTTTTTCGAGAGGCTCTTTTTTAGGAACATCTTCTTTGTACGCTGATTCCTCGTGATGTTCCTCGTCAATCTCAAATGCTCGGTGGGAGATAACAAAAATACGCAAAGGGACGCCGATTTGTGGCGCTGCAATAGCTACACCATCTTCCTCTTTTTCCATAGCAACTGCCATGTCGTTGAGAATTTTTTTGAGTCGCGGGGAATCAAAATCTTTTGGATTTACCGGTTCGGCCTTGCCTCGCAAGACTGGCGCATCCTTTTGAACAATCGTTACCATAATTTTAAAAGTATAGCGTACTCGGCTGTTTTTTTAAAGGAGATGATCTGGATTCACCTCAACCGTGAACTGTGCGGGGAGGGCGCGGAGTTTTGAGAGGAGAGTTGTGTTGATCCATATTCCTTCAGAGAGTTTCAAAATCATGTGCATACGAAAAAGTTTTTTTGAATTGTTGCCCGTGCGCATAGGCTCACGTGCAATCACTCCCGTCACAATCGGCGCATATTCGGCAAGAAAAGTTTTGAGATGTTCCATCTCGTTGGCAATATTTTCTTGTGACGCGCGAAGAGTTATTTTCATAATGGTGCCGTAGGGTGGATAGGAAAAAGCTTTGCGGAGAGCGAGCTCATTTTCCGTAAAAGCAGTGAGGTCACCGCGGAGCCCTTGTTCAAAAAGAATGGTGTCGTCGGCACGTGTTTGGACGAGAAGTTTTTTTATCGTTTTTTCACGGAGAGCAAGAATGAGCGCAAAGATACGTTCTGACATACGAATATCGGGGATAGCAAAAAGAGAATCAAGAGAGATAACCACAGTGTTCTCGATCTCATCAAGGAGCGGTATTGCCATCGGCGTTGCGATAAGGATGCCTCGTTCTGACTTTTTGAATTCCGTAATTATCTTTTTTGCTTGTGGGCGTGTTTTTGCACGGTCGCCGTCGAGGACAAAACGGTGGAGGTCGGGAAAGAGTGCAGAAACCTCGGCTTCAACGCGGTCAATACCAATGCCTACCCCTTGGAGTTTCCATCCGCCACATTGGGGACAGGTTTCGTGCACGTTGTCTTCAGGGGTACGCATAAATCCGCACGCATGACAAATGAAAATTTGAGATTCTTTTTTATCGAGCGTTTTTTTATGGATAACAAGGGGGGCCTCACACTCTGGGCACCGCACGATGGTTCCACAATCCCCGCAGGAAGTTATTGGGGCGAGTCCTTTGCGAGAAGTAAGAAGGAGAATATGTCCGTGCGACGTCGATATTCTTTCGAGAAGCTCTCGTACGGGATTGCTGAACAGTATGAACTCTCGACACCCGGTATTTTCGCGAATTGCTTTTTCCTCTTTTCGGGGATCAATTAGGGTTACTGATTCAGTAGGTGCTTCTGTGTGTGCCGAGATACGCCCAAACTCAGTGACTTCTTTAGTTCTGACACGTTCGATTGTTTCTGGTCGAAGAATTGGCGCACCGAAGATGATGGTGCTTTTGCTTGCACGAGCATAGGCTTCGGCAAAAACGCGAAGGTCAATAAGGGGGCGCATCATTGTCTTCCACGTTCGTGCGTGTTCTTCGTCTAAAATAATGGTATGAAAAAAACGGGGGATACCGAGGTATTGCGTTGTCCCTACGACGAGGATTGTGTGCTTTTCTTCACTCGCTTTCTGCCACCTTTCGAGAATTTTTTTCGGAGAAACACTGCTATGAAATAAAAAAGTATAGTCTTCGATACCCCGTCCAAGCTCCTTTGCAACCCGCTCCACATCGTCTTCTGTGGGTAAGCAAATAAAAATAGATTCATGACGAGCAAATGATTCACGGATGAGTTGTCGGTAGGCTTCAAGTCGTTGATGGGTACTACCTTGGGTTGCGGATACTTCAAACGAAGAACCCATGAATACTTTTTTCTCTATGACAAGGTTCCCCGACATATACGCTTCAAGGATTATTTTTGGTGTAAGGGCGAGGAGTGTCTCTCCAATTTTTTGTGCAGAAAAATTTGCGGTATGTTCCACTGCACTGAGGAATGCGGGGGTCCAAATATGTTGCGGTTTTGTTTTTGATACTTTACGTACGATATATTCAGAGTTTTTGAGAGCACTTTTTTCATTGCTTGCCATCTTTGTTTCGATAACAATTGCAGGAATTTCTCGCGTACGAATAGGAACAAGTACGACCATGCCAACCGAGAGAGGTTCCTTCGAAAAATAGGTGAGGTATTCTTTGGGCACGCCACGTACGATGGGGGCAACGGTGATAATCTGCATACTTCTATAGTAGCGGAAAAGTTATAAAAACAAAAAGAGGGAATAGTGTCTGCTGGTATATTACCGCACAGCACTTTTGTTTGGTCAAAAGGCTCCTCGTAGTGTAAGATGTACCAACATGAGCGACACATTCATTATCAAAGGATTGGAAGGAGAGCGAGTACTGCACGGAAGCGTCGCAGTTACGGGTGCAAAAAATGCCGCGTTGAAAGCAATTACTGCTACCGTTCTTTTCCGTGATACGGTTACGTTGACCAATATTCCGCTCATCAATGATACGGAGCGCATGTTTGAACTTTTGAAAGATATGGGTGCAGAAGTCTCAAACCCAAAGAAAGGCACCTACACGGTATGTATTCCCCAGAAATTTTCAAGTGACCTTACTCCCTCGATTGCAAAACGTATGCGTGCATCAGTCGTGGCAACTGGCCCCGTACTTGCGCGGTTTGGAAAAGTTTCGTTCCCTCACCCTGGCGGTTGTGTTATTGGTGCTCGCCCTCTCGACCTTTTTGTAGATGGTTTTGAAAAGATGGGAGCAACCGTCACTATGAAAGAAGATAGATACTTTGTCGAAGCAAAAGGTGGGCTCAAGGGTGCTGAATTTTTTCTCAAAAATCAGAGCGTTACCGTTACGGAAACTTTTATGATGGCGGGAGTGCTCGCAAAGGGTACCACGGTTATCAAGAATGTGGCAATGGAACCTGAGATTGTAGATCTCGCTAATTTTTTGAATAGTTGCGGGGCAAAAATTGTAGGCGCGGGGACACCAACGATTACCATTAAGGGTGGCAAACTTCTTTCAGGAAAAGGTCACCCCTACAAAACAATGCCTGATCGTATTGAAGCGGGAAGTTTCCTTGTCCTTGGGGCGCTTGCTGCTCGCGAACTCCATATAACTAATTGTAATCCAGCACATCTGGAATCACCGATTGAGATTTTGCGAAGTGCAGGAGTAGGTATCGAAGTAAAGAAGACTGAAATAATTGTTCGTGCGCCCTCACGCCTAACGGCGATTGATATCAAGACGCATGAATATCCAGGATTTCCCACTGACCTCCAGGCGCCCATGACCGTTTTTCTTACACAAGCAGAAGGAGAAAGCAAAGTATTTGAAACTATTTTTGAAGGACGACTCAATTACACCGAAGCGCTCGCCTCCATGGGCGCGCAGATTACGATGATGGACCCACATCGAGCACTCGTCCGGGGAAAATCTTCGCTTCGCGGACGTAAACTTATGAGCCCTGACTTGCGGGCTGGGTTGGCGTTCGTTATCGCGGCAATCATTGCAAAAGGGGAGTCGGTCATCCATAATGTAGACACGACGATTGATCGGGGATATGAAAATATCGATAATCGTTTGCACGCGATTGGGGTAGACATTAAGCGTGCTGAAGTAATTTCAGAAAACCCTATTAACTAACATGTCATTTTTTGTAAGAAAAATCGGTATTGATCTCGGCACCGCAAACACCCTTGTGTATATTCCGGGTAAAGGAATTGTTCTCAACGAGCCATCCGTGGTTGCCGTCAACCAGCAAGACAACCGCATTATGGCAGTTGGTCTCGAGGCGAAACAAATGATTGGGCGTACTCCTGACAACATTATCGCGTACCGACCTATGAAAGACGGAGTTATTGCTGATTATCGTGTTACCGAGGCGATGATTCGTTACTATATTAACAAAGCACTGGGTAAGTGGAACATTTTAAAACCAGAAGTAATGGTTTCTGTCCCCGCGGGAGTGTCTTCTACTGAACGACGTGCAGTTATTGAAGCTACCATTAAAGCGGGCGCGAAGAGTGCGTATGTCGTAAAAGAGCCTATTCTTGCTGCTATTGGTGCAGGAATCCCGATCTATGAGGCCTGTGGGCACATGATTGTAGATATTGGAGGAGGGACAACGGACGTGGCGGTAATTTCTCTGGGAGGTATTGTTGCTTCAACTTCAGTAAAATGTGCAGGGAATAAAATCGATCATGCTATTGCGGACCATATTAAAAAAACATTTAATCTTGCTATTGGTGATCATACAGCTGAGGGAATAAAGATTCGTATTGGCTCAGCAATATCTATCGAAGACGAGCTACTCCTCACGATTAAAGGACGTGATTATATTACCGGGCTTCCTCGTACAGCACAGGTGACAACGAACGAAATTGTAAAAGCAATCGAAAAGGAATTGCGGGAAATTGTGCGCGCCATCAAAGAAGTTCTCCAAGATACTCCGCCCGAGCTTGCTGCAGATATTATTGATCAGGGGATTATTATGACGGGGGGTTCGTCTCAGCTCCGCAATCTTCCTGAGCTCGTTGAGCGTCGCACGGGGGTAAAAGCAGTGCTTGCCGAAGATGCACTCTACTGTGTAGTAAAAGGCACAGGGATTGCGCTTGAGCACCTAGAAACCTACAAGAAAAGTATTCTCGCAAAAAAATAAAGGATCCTCGGGGCAAAGCCCCGAGGTATTTTATTAGGGCTCGCTTTGCTCGCGCATCACGCCCCAGAGGGGCGTGGTATTTACCTATATTCACTCCTCATTCAGCAGAATGA
>JAVHQE010000137.1:0-8114 GCA_036170975.1 Minisyncoccota bacterium
ATGAAGAAGGAGAGGAATAATATTTTTTGCATGTTCGCGTCGCGCAAGTGCAGGGAAAACACCACCGAAGACTGCATGGAGGCTCGCTTGAGAAATGAGGGTATTAGAAAGCACCTTAATCGTTTTAGGAATTAGTGAAGTTCTTGATGCTTCCACAACTGCAATACCCGTCTCATCACAGCTGGTTTCGATGGCGAGGATACGCATTTATTTAAGAGGATTTTTACCTTGGATAATACGAATAAGGATCATAATAATGGCAACAACAAGAAGGAGGTGTATCAAAAAGCCAGCAATATGAAATATAAAGAAACTAAAAAACCAAAGTCCAAAAAGAATAATGGCAAGTTTTACGATTGTTGTCATAAGATGGTTATTTAAAAGGTGGGTTCATCTTGCAGGATTCGTCTGCACAGTAGCGCATCGTTTTTGTGCTGTAGTAGAGAATAATAAGGAATACAATAGAGATAACTTGGCGTAACAAAAAGATGTTATCGGAAAAGTTTTCGTAGCGTACAAAACGAATAATCGTAAAGTACTCAAAAAAGAGAAACATAAAAGCGGCAACCATCATATTGACAAACATAATGGCGCGGTTGTTTGGGCTCGTGAGTCCGGCAAGAATAGTAAACCCGACAATCCCAAAGAGCCCGATTACTAAATAGAAAGAACGAAGCTCAACGTCGAGCAATGCTGCTACCATAATCACGAGTCCTGCAAAGAAGAGATGTTCACGGATAAGGTTGCCATAGTAATGGGGGTGGTATGTAGCTGTTGAAGTTTTTTGTTCTTTTTCCATACCTTGAGTATACAACAATATCTTAAGAAATGGAATGTGTGGTATACTCAGTATTATTAGTATTCGTTTATTTATTGTTACGTTATGCTCAAGGAGTTTAAACAATTTTTACTAAGGGGGAATGTCGTTGACTTGGCTGTTGGTGTTGTCATCGGTGCTTCTTTTGGAACCATTGTGACTGCGCTTGTTTCTGACTTCCTCACCCCGCTTATTGGCGCCGTTGCGAAGGTCCCTGATTTTAGTGGAATGTTATTTACCTTAAATGGTAGTAAGTTTATGTACGGGCATTTTCTTAATACACTCATCTCGTTTCTTTTGGTGGCGAGTGCGATTTTCTTTTTTGTCGTGAAGCCCATGAACGTACTCGTCGCAAGATCAAAAGAAGAAGAAGTGCCGAAGGTACCAACGACAAAGAAGTGCAGAGAATGTTTCAGTGACGTGCCGATTGAGGCGAAACGCTGTGCGCATTGTGCCCAAGTCTTAGTGTAAGAATGTATCTATGAAACAGCCATATTTTTTTAACAAGAAAGAATCGTACCTTCCTGCAGTTCAAATCCCCGCACGATTTCGTTTTTATTTTACCGTAGCCGTACCGGCAATGATTATTCTGGCGACGTTGGGAGTATTGCGCATTGTGGGGGAACTCCCCATGCTTGACTACCGCGAAGCGGACATTCATACTGCGGTGGTTGCAACCCTCGCAACCCTCGCGCGTCTCATGATAGCGTACGTGCTCGCGATTGTGGTGGCGATACCCTTGGCACTCGTCGCCGAAAAGAGCAATGCAAAAAGATTTTTATTGCCGATATACGACATTGCGCAGTCAATCCCTATTCTCATATTTTTCCCCTTTGTCGCCCTCGCGTTTGTGAAGCTCGGTTTCAGTGAAGGGGCAGCAATCTTCATTCTTTTTGTCGCAATGCTCTGGAAGCTCGTTTTCAGTATTATTTTTGGGTTGAATTCGTTACCTAATGAGATAAAACAAACGGCGCAGATGTACAACATTACGGGGGTCAACTATCTTACCAAAATCCTGATCCCCGCTATTATTCCCCAGCTCACCATTGGTTCTATTTTTGCGTTTGCTGATGGGTGGAATTTTGTCATTGTTGCTGAGGTTCTGCATGCGTACCTACCAAATGGTGTCGTCGCCAATGACCTCTTTGGAGTTGGGTCGACGATGGTCTCCGCGGCAAGTGCAGGGAACGAAACCCTCTTTATGTACTCACTCATTGCGGTAGTTTCTATGATCATCGTACTCAACTTATCCATATGGCAAAAATTATTATCTTATGCAGAACGATTTAAATTCTAACAATATGATTATCGAGTTTAAGAATGTCTCAAAAGTTTTTCAGGAGGGTGCCGGGGATAACCTTGTTGATGTTTCTTTTTCTATCGAACGCGGAGAGTTTGTAAGTTTTGTAGGAGCGTCGGGTTCTGGCAAGACGACGGTGATGGAGCTTTTGGTAGGGGCGACAGAAAAAACAAAAGGCGAAATCATACGCCCCAAGAAGACCATCATGGTATTTCAAAAAGATTCACTCTTGCCGTGGCTTTCGGTTTTGGAAAACGTAACCCTTGTACTCCTCAATGAAAAAATATCTGACGCAGAGAAAATAAAAATTGCACGCGAAAAATTGGCGTTGTTGCAAATAGAAAAGTTAGCAGACAAGTATCCGCATGAACTATCAGGAGGGCAGACCCAGCGTGTTTCCATTGCGCGGGCGTTGGCGGTGGATCCTGAAGTCCTCATTCTCGACGAGCCATTTTCCGCACTCGACGAAAAGACAAAAGAAGAATTACATAAAGATATTTTGAAGACGTGGAAAGAGCATAGCCTCACGATTATTATGATATCGCACCAAATCGAGGAGGTGGTACTTTTGTCCCAGCGTGCATTTGCTATGAGTGCCAAGAAGATTTCTGCCGAAATCGAAATTCCTTTTGCCTATCCCCGCAACATCGAAGACGAACTGTTTATGAAGAAAATTGTAGAAATTCGCCGTGTGCTGTAGAGAAGCAGGTTTTCTAAAAAAGTATGGGCGAGAACATCATATATACACATAAGAAAAGTAAGCGCGCAAAAAGAGTGCGTCTTGCAGTGTATTGCGACGGTAGTGTTGTAGTCACGAGCCCTTTTGGTGTTCAACTTTCCGTTGTTGAAAAATTTATTGCGGACAAGAAGCAATGGGTTGCTGACAAGATACTCTTTTTCAAGCGTACGGACAGAAAAGCCGTACGCACGTTCTCGTGCAAGGATTATTTGGAGAACAAAGACAAGGCTCTCGCACTCGTTACGGATCGTGTGAGATTTTATAATCAGACCTTGGGATATTCATTCAACAAAATCTTTATCAAGAATCAGAAAACTCGGTGGGGGAGTTGCTCAAGCAAGAAAAACCTAAACTTGAATTACAAAATTGTGTTTTTGCCAGAAAAACATCAGGACTATATTATCGTGCACGAAATGTGTCACTTGAAAGAATTCAATCATTCTAAAAAATTCTGGGCACTAGTAGGGGAGACCCTCCCTGATTATTTGGAAATAAAGAAAGAGCTTCGTAAACACGAATTGTTTTATAGGTAATTGTTTGTGTGGGTGGGGCGATATTGTCTCGCTTTCGCTCGGCTTAATCTATGTGGTCACAAGTTACTAAATTTTTTGTTTCTTAAAATCACAAAAAATGTAAGTACTTGCCGACCCCGGCTCGACTATTTTTCTTCTGAAAAATTACGCCTGCGCCTTCACAAATCACCAGAGAGCAAAGCAGTTTGCTTTCTTAAAAAAACAGGAGGTACCTTAGAGTACCTCCTGTTTTTTTGCGATTTGTGACCCCACGGCTCTCGGTCACGAATATTTTGCTCGTCGTCACTTACAAAATTTCTCGACCCCGGCTCATTTATTTTTGTTGCTACAAAAATATCATTCCGCCTTTCGATTTCCCGACACAAGTAAAGCAGTTTACTTGTTTGGGTCATGAATGTAAAAACTCGCTCATTTCTGAGCGAGTTTTTACATTCATGAGCCCAGAGAGTATAGGATGGAACACCTTGGAAACGATGGTTCTTAACTGGAAAGAGGTGTTTCGAACGATCGATCCTAGCTTCTTGGTACCCCAATTAAACCATGTTTTATAGCCATTTTGCAAAAGTATCCTTACCGGAATACCTTACCTCAGTGGTAATAGAACGGAGTATGCACGGGAGGCAACTAATAAACCCAAAAGCCAATTTTTCTTAATGTCAGCCACGTTAACGGGAAAGCTAAAGTGTGGATCATGTACGGCCAGACCTGCTCTAGATAGAGATTATCTCCGAAAACAAAGTGAATGAATGCGTAGAAGATCGCCGAATAAAGCGCGAAGACGCCACTGCCCACCAAACGGTTAAACCCAGGCGAAAACCCATTGCGTGAGTTGTAGTGCCACCCACCATTCCACGTGAGCAGTTCGTAAACGACGATCACAACGAGAATGAGAATGATCCACGGCCAGTAGCCGGACCAGAGCATTGTCACTGTTTGCCAAAACATTCCCGCGACGGACTTTCCGGTCATCGCCACGAGTTGTATTAAAAAATCATTTGGTAGAATTGAGAATATAGTTGAAGTTCCCATGGTAGTTGTTAAGGCATATCTAAGCCCATTTCTGAAACGTAGTCCCTGATGTTGCGGTTCTTGTCGGCAAGTTCTTTCTCAAAAGCAGAGATTTTGTCGAGCAGACGCTTCTCGTTTACTGATGTTGCCATGGTCTTCGCTTCCCCAAGGAGTTTACGTGCTCGCCGAAACCGATTAAATGTTCTTAGCTTTACGGCGAGGTTGTAGAGGGTGTGTGCTTGTTCGGATTTCATGCCGGCTAACTCAAATTCTATGATAGCCCTCTCGAAATACTGAATACACTTATCTCTGGATTCATCTATCTTGCGGCGAACGTCTCTCCCATACAGGTATCTATCCAGATTCCACCGTCTTACAAAGTAGAGATTAGCTATTTTGCTTTTATACTTTCCGCCATCTTGAAAATCGAGCTTGTCCGCTAAGTACTTCGAACTATAAGCATCACCGATGGTGGAGAGTTGATGCCCTCTGAATTCGTGGTCCGGATTGCGTTCCGCTCCCTCGATAACAGCCGCGAGCGACAAATCAATCTCTTTTTCGAGTTTCTTACGCTCTTCGCCAATCATCTGGTACTCCACTTTGTCGCGTTCCAAAGAGAAGCCGATCCATTCAAATACCCGTGCTGAGAGTGTGAGGTTTTTTTGTCGGTAGATCATTGCAGAGAGATCCGACATTAGAAAGAAACATTTCTTTCCCAAGAAATAGCTCTGCATTGTATCGTTGCCTGTACGGGTAGCGACTTCGATTCCTTCGTTCGCAACAGCTAAGAGCTTGTCATTCTCCGACACGTGATCAAGAACCCCTATAAGAGCTGAAAGTACATTGATCCGAATTGACGGATCTTTTGTGGCGATCTCTTCGAGCAGCTTTCGCGCTGCAGGATATTCTCCACGATCGTAAAGCTCTCGTGCCTTGTTTAGTTTTTCTCGATCAGACATGGTGTTTATGATACTTACGACGAAAATCGGCGATCCACATCGGGGTCTTGTTTTTTAAGAAACGCCAAATAAATACTGGGTCCAAGGGTAGACGCCGGAACCAGCGCCGTTTCAGTTTTTCAGAGTTTGCAATAAAGTACTGGTGAGAGTATCCGAACACCATTCGGTTATCGTTATGCACCATGTCCTCGGTCGCTACCAAGTAGCCACGTAGATTGTTGATCCAGCTAAAACATACGGAAATCTCCGGCGAGAGTGGCATCCGGACTTCTACGTGCTTCTGCCCGAATGCCGGTGCAAACAGTCGCTGGAATTGTAGTTGGCTATTGAAAAGGTATGCGGGAGAATCGGAAGTAATGAACGAAACACGCTTGTTATTCGTACAAAGAAAAGCCACGTTCATCTTAGAGAGAATTTTCGCTATATCTGGCACCATTTCTACAACGCTAATTTTGTGTGCATCCTTTTTCGCCTCTTCCCAAGCAATCGACGACTTCGGTTTCGCGCCATGTACCATTTCGAGCTGCTTCGCCCAACCGATCATCTGATCCATTTGGTTCTCAATATGTTCCTTTTGTTTTAGAGTTCGTTGCAACATGGCGGCAACGAATACACAGAAAATTGAGTGCTCGTAAGGAGTAAGTGGGAGCTTGTTCTTGATCTTCTTTTCAAAAATAACTGAGTACTCACTTTCAATCTGTGCGAGAGTTTTTTCAATAGAATAATCGCCACCCTCAAGCGTGTAGAAATCCGTCTCAGCCAGGATATTTTTCGGTGCCTTCTTTTTTCCTATCTTAGTATCGCGTTCGAATATCCAAACATACGGCTCGTATCCGGCCGGAGTATTCGGGTCAACAAATTGCTTTAGATAGCATTGAGGAATGATATGTTGGTTTTTGGGGTCTGACATTGTTGAATTAAGTTTCCCAAGTTATATCATTAAGATCCTGTAGAAACTCTGACAACGCCACGACAGTTTGGGCTGCGAAACCCACCGGTCTGATTGTTCGAAGTCCGGCTGTGTGATGTTGTCTTGATTGCCCGAACGGGATATGCCGTGCCCAACTTATTGTCAGTGTCTTACTTGCTCGAGTTACACCAACGAACAATAGCCGTCTTTGTTCCTCCTTGTGTTGCATATCGGTGAGATAAGAAGATCGATTTTTGCCCGGGATATTTCCGTCATTAGAGCCCAAGATAAAAACATGAGGCGCTTCCAAGCCCTTTGAACCCATCAGTGTCATTACACGGACATCGTTATCAGAAACAGGGATAGTTCTAAGGTGATCAATGAGTTTCGAGTATAAAGATGTGAGAGTATCATCATCTTCTCTTAGTTCGTCACACACTTTTCGAATCGCTGTCGTGTCCTCGCTGTCTTTCGGGAATAATTCGTCAAGAACTACTTCGACATCCTCCGCATTTTTGTGTGACTCAAGAAATGCGCGAAGTTCAATCACACGCTGACAAAGGGCACGAGCTCTCCGCTGAGCAGGACGAAAATCGTCGGGATTTGCTGACAAAAGAACACTCGCCAAATCTCCGTATTTGTTTTTTAGCAATCGAATTTCGCCAGCATTTGCACTGTCATCTCTTAATCCTAAGTATCCACGCAAATGAAGTAGTGAATTCGACCTTGAAAGTAAACCGAATAGCAAGATACGCTCTTCTTCACTGTCTGTAAGTTTTATCTTCGAGTCAAATTTAAAGTTAATTCCTGAGGGCACTCCCACCGCATCCTTCTGAGATTCAGCATACTCAACAAACATAGCGCCGAGTGGTTTCTTGGGTACAAGTATTATTACGTCTTTAGCTTTAGCACCTGCCTTCAGGCGTCCAGCGACAGCATTCAGGACGTAATCAAATTCACCCTTTTGAGTGTTCTTTTGAACAAAATGCACCTCGCCATCCTCTTTATTAACCGATTCCAGTAGATTCGTTCGAGTCGGTTCGGTCTGAAGCAAAAGCTGGTTAGCGATTTCTACAATTTGCTTCGGGCATCGACCTGTCTTCAAGGAACTGTATGGCTCTACTCCAGTACTCGTCGCATAACCTTTGATTCCTTCCGGATATGCGTATTTAAAGCTATAAATAGATTGATCTGGGTCTCCAACAACAAAAAGAAGTTTTGATTCTGCCGCTAGCAATTCAATGAACTCCTGTTCGAGTTTGTTGAGATCTTGATACTCGTCTACAAAAATATGTTGAGGGTTACGAATAAAATCAGTGGCCCCAATTTTTCTTGCCAGGTCGACAGCGCCATAAACAATTTCGTCCATCATTACTGCCTCGTGTTCACTCAACCAATTAACCACCGCGGCCTTAAAAGCACGCCTATCATCATCTTCCTCAAATACTGTGTCGTGGGGTTGGACCGCCCATCCGGCACTAAACGCTTTTAGCATTTCCTTGAGTTTGGGTTTCGGTTTACGCGGAAACAATAACTTCAGATCTGAAATAAGCGCATTTTGTTCAAAGTCGAGTAGAATTGACTCAACTCTCTTGCGCATATCGTGGCTATTTTCAGAAAGCAAAAAAGCAAGACAAAGAGAATGCACCGTAGAGGCGCGTGGCGCTCGCTCTAAGGTACTAACCCTTTCTTTCAAGTCCTTTGCTGATAATCGTGAGAACGTGAGAAGTAGTACATCAGCGGGATTAATAGATGTGTCCTCGAGGACTTGCTGTACCTTTGGGATTATCCCGCGCTTAGTTTTTCCGCTTCCTGGGGCCGCGATTATCGAAATCCTTTTTGCTTTTG
>JAVHQE010000138.1:0-1799 GCA_036170975.1 Minisyncoccota bacterium
TCAAACTTTCCTACAGGGAGCCCTGTGGCAGAGACCACAGGGAATCTAGTTGAATCAATCGTCGCGAGTGTTGCAGTGGGACTTGAGGCAAGCGAAGTATTCACTTCATTTGCCGAGGCAGTGGTTATAAAACCTGCACAGGCAAATGCTACTGCCAAGAGCAGTGCTACTATTTTATTGCGAACCATAATGATTCTCCTATTTCAGTTGAAAGAACTACACCTAGATACACATTGCATCCATGTACCCGTAGCAGAGTATACATAATAGATTAGGTGACGTGAAGATTGACATGTGTATATAATAAATGTATGCTACAAAAAGCAAAGACGAGACACAGAAGTGTTTCGTCTTTTGTTCTTTAACTATCAGATAGGAGAAAAGCATGAAATCAAAGCTTGTAGCTATGTTTGCATTACTTGTTGCAACAACTGCTTTTGCCGATGAAACAACTGCATCTAAAACAGCCTCCCAAGAAGAGTTGGGTATGGACCAAAAACTTGCGCGTGTATACGATTTGTACCGCAAAGGTGACTCTGTTTCACTCAAGCCGAGTGAAATGCAAATGGGTATAGGTCTTGCTTATACAACCAGCAACAAAGAAACGCTCGGCTTGCGACAAAGCGCACGCACTCTCACTACGCAAATGTTTGCAAGCCGCGGAATTGGTGACGGTATGGAAATTTCTGTCGCTGTTCCATACATTGCACAATCACAGCGTGTTGAAACGCCTGGCACAGTGCTCGCAAATAGTACAGTGTCTGGGGTTGGAGGCCCGACAATACGGTTTATTGACACACTTTCAACAAAAGAAGTTAGCACTACTGCAATCTTTTCTGCAACACTCCCCACGGGGAAAGACACACTCTCACGCAACGAGACGCATACTTCTATGGGGGCAAGTTGGAGCAAAGTTTTACGACCAGCATTTGTCTCTGGAGGTCTTACATGGGAACGAGATTGGAAGAGCAAGGTAAACGGATTCGGCTACAATGCTGGACTTGGTTTCTTTCTCAACCACGCACTCTCTGTGGGTGGAGAAATAGCAGGAGTTGTGACACTCAACCCAAAAGTTGGGATGGCACGCGATAGTACAACCGTTGGAATCAAGGTTGCATATCAAACAACTCCTGATTTCGGGATTGTGGGGTTGGTAAACATTGGGGTTGCGACGGATACACCACAGGCAACTGTAGGAGTCACAACATATTGGAGGTTTTGATGAAAAAAGTACAGTTATGCATCGTTCTTCTCGTCCTGTTCGCTGTTACTCTTCCCGCACGCGCATCACCTGATGCTTCGTGGACATGGGAGGAGGTACGCTTCGGTGGCATTGTGGAGCAAGGTCTCGATAACTCATGTGGATTTGCTTCACTTTTAACCATCATGCGAACTCACTTCGGTGACGAGCGTTATGATGAGAAGTCGCTTCTCAGAAAGTATATGGGGGAGGCTAGCGAAGCAGAAATTGCTGAATCTATGAGGAACGGCCTTTCTCTTCTTGAACTCGAAAAACTCACACAGTCTATCGGATACACTACGGCAAAGAAAGTGCTGACCCTGAGCGACCTTGAACGATTGGTGTCCTTTGTTCCAGTGCTCGTATATCTTGAAGTCGGGAAACTACGGCATTTCACGGTGGTGAGGGGAATAAACAAGGAGACTGTTCTGCTAGGTGATCCGTCGCGTGGAAATGTTGAATACTCACGTGACGAGTTTATGTCTGAATGGAAAACCCTCAAAGGTTACCCATCAAAGACAGGCGTCGCATTAATCATTGTTAAAAATGAAGGAGTATT
>JAVHQE010000139.1:0-1797 GCA_036170975.1 Minisyncoccota bacterium
TTAGAATCGGCGGATAAGGCTAAATTACTCCACATCAGTTTGAATCGCACCCTGACTAGGTGTTGACTCAGGGGCCCACCATAGCTTAACGTTACGAATGACATGTTCCGCCGGTAACCGACCGTTGGAGTGGAAGGTCTTGAACGGGCAGATTGCGATCCATTTAGTTACAGTTCAAGCCAGTGGATGGCTAGATTGGAATGTTCATTTTTTCGACCAATTGAGCATCTATCAGAAGGATTTTTACATTATGGACTCGGGAAACGCGGGGCGAGGTGGGCATACCAATCTCAACTCAATGCCTGAAGTGTTGGGATATTACAAGCTGGACCACCCGCAAGTTGGTATGCCATTTGTGGTTGGTAACCGCCGAACGGTGTCTGCACGCGGCTACAGCTCAAAGGACAAGTAGCGCGCAGATCATGACAGGCGATGTAGTATCAGTTGATCCTATTAATCTTGGCAAGGTGGTGATCAATCTTCCAAACGCCAACAAATTAATATACCTCCATCTCTCACAAATTGACGTCCATGAGGGGCGGAGAGTGAAAACAGGCGACAAGCTGGGGTTAAGTGGATCGAAGCGCGTGGGCTCCCCCCATCTGCACATTGAAGTCCGAACAAATTACAGCGGGAAATTTGCCTTAGGTGGAGTTGCGGTGGGGAATGTACTGCCTCTCAGGTCGCCAAAAAGACCGCTGACCCAGCGACAACTCTCAATTATCGTCCACAACAAGGCAAGTGAGGAAGCGGCCAAGGTAGCCCTGTCGTTGGCTTCATTAACGACCTCAGTTAGTTGGTGTCTGGCTGCGGTTGCAACTTTTCACTACCGGAAGCACCATCCACAAATAAAACCTGCCTCCATCGAAAACGAAGAGAAGTGGTTTAGATGTTTCACGACCGGCAAGTTTTTGGCCGCACTCTGCCCGTTGGGGATGCCTCCGGGGCCTGAATGGCACTCAGGGGCGAAAACCGAACTAAATAAAACGGCGTTATATTAGGAGTTAATTATGTTTATTCATTACAGATTCTTTACCTATTTTATTTCGCTTTGGATCGTCTTATTTCTGAGCGGCTGTGACTTCTTTTCACATAACCTTTCTAGATCAAAAGCTGAGTCAATCATAAAAGATAATATCGCCAAAGAGATCATAATGAACGTGGATGTTGGAGATGCAAGTGGAACTATGACATTTTCGTGTCGTGAAAAAAATTGCATGAAGGAACCGTTTCTGGAAAAAAGAACAGATGCAAATGATCTGATAGTGCTTCGAGACGCAGGATTCGTTACTGTCAGTGTGAAAATATGGAATAAACAAACTTTATACGGATGGTGGCCTGAATTTATATCCACCTATGTTATTAGGCCAACCAGCAAAGCTAATTCACTTAGTAAAGTCATCATTAACCCCCAAGATGATAAGAAACGAACATTAGTTCTAAAGCTCGCCGAACTAGATAAATTAACAGTTACAGGTATTACTGAGCCATCTGACGCAATGGGGCAAAAAATAGTAGAAGCACAATTTACAGTTCAATACAAACCAACTCCTATTTCCGATCTTTTTCATAAACCTTCGCACTTGACTGTAGACTCCGCAGCAATATTCGTGAAATTTGATGATGGATGGCGTTTACAAGAAACTAAATCCAATGAAAAGTCATTCAAAGAATTGGAAGAGATAAAATTTGTTGAACCAGAGCCACAAGAGGCCGTGCAGCAAAATTAGGGGTCAGAAAATTAGGGGTCAGACCACGGTTTTTAAAGTTTCTTATTCCAGGGTAATTATTAAACCG
>JAVHQE010000140.1:0-8048 GCA_036170975.1 Minisyncoccota bacterium
TTAGGAAGGCCGGGCCTTCCTAAAACCTCGGGCCATTCCCTGTATTAAAAAAATCTGCTACACTACTAGTCATGATTGTCACATATTACGGAAAACAGTTTTTCAAGATTCAACTCGGGGAGCGTACCATCGCGTACAATCCTATCGGCAAAGATTCAAAATGCAAAGCATCGCGTTTTGGCGCAGACATTGTATTGTCGTCACTTCGTCACCCCGACTTCAACGGCGCTGATCAATGTGCCTACGGTGAGCGTGAACCATTTGTGATTACGGGTCCTGGTGAATACGAGGTGGGCGGTATTTTTATCAAAGGTTTTGGAACCGATACAACCTACGGTAGTGAGAAGAAAATTAACACTATTTATTCGATGGTGTTTGAGGGGATCAATCTTTGTTTCCTCGGTTCTCTTGCTTCTGCTGATATGCTCTCGCGTGAGGTCAAAGAGGGCCTCGGAGAAATTGACGTTCTTTTTACACCGATTGGGGGAGGAGAGTCATTGAGTTCAGGTGAGGCCTACAAGCTCACCCTTACCCTCGAAGCAAAGGTTGTGGTACCGATGGACTACGACGACACAAAAGGCGCACTCGAAGCCTTTGTGAAAGATAGCGGTAGTGATGCTGAGACGATGGACAAATTTACGTTTAAGAAAAAAGACCTCGAAGGAAAGGAGGGGAGTGTTGTTGTTGTAAAGAGCTCGTAACGTAGATACACGTGTGTTTGTTTTTTGATTCTTTAAATTTAAAACGTACTCATGCTGGAAAAATTACGCGCGAAACCCGATCATATCAAGAAGAACGTTTCACTTTTTTTAACGACACTCATTTTTTGTGGCATTTTGTTCGTGTGGGTTTCTTCTTGGGACGCTCGTATGCATGATGAGGAGAACCGTAACAAAACCCTTTCTCCGATTGCGGGAGTTATGTCAATGTTTGACGGACTGGTCGCAAACTTCAACGATAAAATCTCAGGGGCTCCTTCCTATATTGATCTCGGTGGGGTCGCCACGTCAACGACGTCGAGTACTGCAACTTCGAGTAATAACTTCGATATTTCAGGAGTTGTGGTCATTGACGCATCAGCAACAAGCACTGCTTCACAATAATCTCTTCTATCCTCGTATTTTTTGTGATACACTATCAAAACTATGGCACGAAAACCTGAAGAAAAAAATGAACCCGAGGAGAATCTTCCTGCGCGCGTGAATGTTATTCCTACGAATATCTCCAAGGAGATGCGGGATTCGTATATTGACTATGCGATGACTGTTATTACGTCACGTGCGCTTCCTGATGTACGCGACGGTCTGAAGCCAGTGCATCGCCGTATCCTTTTTGCCATGAGCGAAATGGGGCTTAATGCTGGAGGGCGTTTTCGTAAATCAGCAGCAGTAGTCGGCTATGTACTCGGTAATTATCATCCACACGGCGATTCTTCGGTGTATGAGGCAATGGTAAAAATGGCACAAGACTTCTCCTTTCGCTATCCGTTAGTGATTGGACAGGGGAACTTCGGTTCTGTTGACGGCGACTCTGCTGCGGCAATGCGTTATACCGAAGCAAAAATGTCTCGTATTTCGGGGGAATTTTTAAACGACCTTGATCGTGATACCGTTGATTTTCGCCCCAGCTATGATGGTACGCGCAAAGAACCAAAGGTACTTCCTGCAACCCTTCCCAACCTTCTCTTGAACGGTACACTCGGTATTGCGGTTGGTATGGCGACCAACATTCCTCCGCACAATCTTACAGAGATTGTGGATGCGACAACCTGTATCATCGACAACCCCGACGCAACTTCCGAAGATCTTTTGAAATTTGTAAAGGGCCCTGATTTTCCAACGGGAGGAATTATTTTCAATCAAAAAGATATCGCCCATGCGTATGCATCGGGACGTGGTGGGGTAGTTACACGTGGTGAAGCAGAGATTATTGAAGAAAAGAACACGAGTCAAATCATCATCACCTCCCTCCCTTTTCGTGTGAACAAAGCAGATCTTATTGTGAAGATTGCTGACTTGGTGCGTGAAAAGAAGCTTGAAGGTATTCGTGGACTCCGTGACGAGTCGACCCGCGATACGCGCATTGTGATCGACTTGAAAAGCGGTACACACCCACAGGTCGTTCTTAATTTTTTATACAAACACACCGAGCTTGAATCTACCTTTCATTTCAACATGGTGGCGTTGGTGGACGGGGTTCCCCAGACGTTGTCACTCAAAAGTATTCTTACTAATTTTATTGCACATCGCCAGGTTGTCGTACGTCGTCGTACCGCATTCGATCTCCGCAAGGCAGAAGACCGTGAACATATTTTGCTTGGTCTCAAGAAAGCCCTCGACCATATCGATCGTGTCATCACGGTTATCCGTGGTTCCAAAGATACGGCAAGTGCACACGTGAACTTGGTAAAAGAATTCAAATTTTCTGATCTCCAGGCATCAGCAATTTTGGAAATGAAGTTACAGAAACTTGCAGGACTCGAACGCAAGAATGTAGAACTGGAGCTTAAAGAAAAACAAGATTTTATAAAAGAATGCAAGGAATTATTAGGGAGTGAGAAGAAGATTTTAGGAGTTGTAAAAACTGAGCTCGGACTTATGAAAGATAAGTATGGTGATGCACGCAAGACACGCGTGGTACGCTCCGGTGCTGGATCTATCTCACTCGAAGATATGATTCCCGACGAAGAATCAATGCTCGTGTATACCAAGGGTGGCTATATTAAACGTACCAACCCTGGAGAGTATCGCAAGCAAAACCGCGGGGGTGTAGGGGTTGTGGATTTGGATACCAAAGACGAAGACTTTATTACGCTCTTCATGTCAGCAACCACACATAGCGATATGCTCTTTTTCTCGGACAAGGGCAAGGCTTATCAGATTAAAATGTACGACATTCCTGAGGGTAAGCGTGCGACGAAGGGTAAATCAATCATGAACTTTATCGCGCTTTCTGACGAAGAAAAGGTGACGTCTATTTTGGCAATGCCGAAGAGTGTAAAGGAGTCAAAGCTCTCACTCTTTATGGTGACCAAGCAAGGTACCGTGAAAAAAGTTTCAGCCGAGAGTTTCAAAGATGTTCGTCGTAACGGTATTATTTCAATCAAGCTTGAGAAAGGTGACGAGCTCCTTGCTGCGCTCTTTGCAGAAAAAGGTGATGATATCATTTTGACTACCGCAAAAGGTCAAGCAATTCGTTTCAAAGAATCCGATGCGCGTGAAATGGGACGTGCCGCAGGAGGAGTCCGAGGTATGAAACTTGGCAAAGGTGACTTTATTGTCGGTGCTGATGTGGTAAAAAAAGATAACGAAAAACCAGAGCTTCTCGTGATGAGTGAAAACGGATATGGCAAAAAGACCGCACTGAAAGAATATAAAGTACAAAAGCGTGGTGGTTCAGGTATCAAAACGATCAAAGTTACCGCAAAGGTAGGGCAATTGATGGTTGCTCAGGTGGTGACCCCACTTTTTGAGGAGGTGGTAGCAATCTCTAAAAAAAGCCAAGTGATCCGTATCGACATCAAAGACGTCCCAACGCTCGGCCGTGATACGCAAGGTGTACGTATTATGAAACTCCGCGAAGGGGACACGATTGCGTCACTCTCGTGTTTATAAGTTAGAGTGCTGACCCGATAACAAAGAAAGGGGCGAACGTCTTGCGTTCGCCCCTTTCTTTGTTATCATATTGCTCATACTACTACACACCACACTATAGACGTATAATATACTATCGGCCATATACGTCTATAGTGCAGAGATTCATCACCTTATGACAAAGTTATCTGCATTGTCTTTGCGAGGTATTCCGAAGCAGTCCAACGTTCCAACACTGAGGGTGGATCTTAGTAATACAGAGTAGAATTTTTGCTTGCGAGTATGGTGTGTCCGCGGTATAATAAAAATACTTATGGAACTTCCCACTTTTTCAAACCCAGAAACAAATATTACGGCGCTCGGTATTTATGAAGGCATGAAGATTGCAGACCTTGGTGCAGGAACGGGATCCTATACGATACCCCTTGCGGAAAAGGTAGGAGAAACAGGGCGTGTGTATGCAGTTGAGGTTCAGAAAGATTTCCTTACGAATATAAAAAATACTGCTACGGCACGTGGTTTTAATAACGTCGAAGTTCTTTGGGGGGATATTGAACGCCTGGGAGGTACAAAGATAAAAGATAGTGCGGTGGATGCTGTCGTTATTTCGAACGTTCTTTTTCAAGCAGAGGACAAAGTCGGACTCATTCGGGAAGCGAAGCGTATTTTGAAGGTCGGTGGCAAACTTCTCCTTATTGACTGGAGTGATTCTTTTCAGAACCTCGGACCGACTCCAGAAATGGTGATTACCAAAGATTCCGCGCGCTCTATTTTTGAAGCAGAAGGTTTTGTGGTAAAAGGGGAGGTTCCTGTTGGGGAACATCATTACGGGTTTATTTTACTGCGTCCTTAATTTTATTTTTTATGGAAAATCCAAAAATATTTCAGATTGCTCTAACTGGTATCTTCATTGTGCTACTGGTTGTTGGATTTCTTGGTTTTTCTGGGAAAATTTCCCTCCCTGTAGGGAAAAAAGATATTAAATATGGACAGGTCGTATTATGGGGAACAATTCCTTTTGATATGATGCAAAAACTTATTACCGAAAGAATCGGAACGCAAGGAGCAGTCACCATTAAATATGTGGAAAAAAGATCTGCAACTTTTGATAAAGATTTTATTGAGGCCCTTGCAAGTGGCAATGGACCAGACCTCATTCTCCTCCCTCAGGATTCTATTGTGAAAAACTTAAACAAACTAAGTGTTGTTCCGTACGCCTCATTCTCTGAGAGGGATTTTAAAGATACCTATCTTCAAGAAGGAGAATTATTTTTGCTTCCTGAGGGAATCATTGCGTTGCCGTTTCTTCTCGATCCTCTTGTGATGTATTGGAACCGAGACCTCTTTACCAACGCGGGAATCGTTACCCCACCTTCCACCTGGAAACAGTTTTATGACCTTGCGCCACGTGTTACCGTGCGAGATCAGGGTGGAAATATATCACGGAGTCTTGTTTCTTTTGGTACCTACCAAAATGTGAATCATGCGAAAGAAATTTTATCGCTACTTATTATGCAGGCTGGCAACCCGATCGTTTCAAACCAAGGTGGTACTCCTGTCGTGACACTTGTTTCGCCAAATCAGTCTAGTACTGAAAACCCCACGGCGAGTGCTATACGGTTCTTTACTGAGTTTTCAAAACAAGACAAGGGCTCATATTCATGGAATAGTTCGATGCCCCCTTCGCGCACTATGTTTGAGTTAGGCGAGCTTGCTATTTATTTTGGGTATGCAAGCGAGTATGCGTCTATTCGCGAGAAAAACCCTCATCTTAATTTTGATGTTGCGGTTACACCACAGATAGAGAATTCTTCGGCTAGAATTACTTTTGGACAAATGCAGGGGATTGCAATTGTTCGTGCAACGAAAAATCCACAAGGAGCAATGATGGGCGCTTTTGCTCTCTCTGATCAGTCAGTTCTTGGCGCCGTTGCTATGCTTACCGGGCTTCCTCCTGTACGACGAGACCTTGTTTCTTCTCGCCCTTCTGATCCCATCCTTTCTGTCTTTTACGATTCAGCGATTATTTCACGCGCATGGTATGACCCATCTGCGTCAGATACAAATATGCTTTTTGCGAATATGATTGACGATATTAATTCAGGAAATCTTGACATAACGCAAGCACTTTCAAACGCGCAGAATAGTTTCGCGCGACTCGCTCAATAACACCAATCATAAATGAATAATTCTATGAAAAATCAAAAAATACGTGCGATGGCATTTTCGTTTATCGTGCTCCTTGCCCCTACTGTTGCCTTTGGTGCAAGCTTGATTCCCTGTGGTCAACCAGCAGGGGAGGCCGACATTGTTCTCAATGGAACTTCTTTTCCTACGACTAACCCTTGTGGTTTTAATGATTTGATGATTCTTGGTAATACGATTGTTCATTTCTTGATGTATGATGTTTCCATACCGCTTCTTGCGCTCGGTTTTATGTATTCAGGCGCGCGTCTTGTGATCTTCCAAGACAAAGAAGGCGAGTGGAGTAAGGCGAAAGAGAGTTTTGGGAACATGGGGATGGGGTTCCTTATGATGCTTGGCGCCTATGTGCTCATCAAGTTCGTCCTCGCGCAGTTTTTGAATACTGCAGGTGGATTCACCTTATTCCTCTTGCAATAGTTGCAGTGAAGGGAAAGGAAAGAGTATACTATCTAATATCATTATGAAAAAAATCATTACTGTAAGCATTCTTGTTTTTTGTGCAGTTGTTCCAGGGTTTGTGTTGGCGGTGCCTATAACACCGGCGGTGAATATGCCGACAGCGGGGTCTCAGGGGACAGCAGTACCTTCTATGCCAGTTGCTGGATCACAAGGCACGGCAGCTCCCTCCTCCGCCTCCAACAGCTCCATCACCCCTCTTACCAACCCTATTAAATACGATACTTTTTCTGACTTTGTATCTGCCGTCATCAAGGCCGCAGTGGATATCCTTATGCCGTTCGTCGTTCTTGCCTTCATTTGGTCAGGGTTCCTTTTTGTGAAAGCACAAGGGAAGCCAGCAGAGATCGAAGCAGCACAAAAAGCAATCACCTACAGTGTTATCGGTGCTTTTATTCTCTTTGGTGCATGGGGCTTTGCGCAAATTATTGGAACAACGGTTTCTACGCTTACCAAATAAACATTATGGATTTCAAAGGACTTATCGGTTTCCTTATTAGTAGTTTTATAACCCCGGCTATTACGCTGATTGTGGGTGCCGCGGTCGTGTTTTTCTTGTGGAATATATTCAACATCATTAGAAAGAGCGATCAACCTGATGAGCTTGCAAAGCTCAAATCGCAAGCAACATGGGGTATCGTTGCCATTGCTATTATGGTATCGGTGTGGGGTTTGGTAAATTTTGTTATCGACTCGTTCAACCCTAATAATACACGTACGCCAGTGCCACAGTTGAATGCAAATTCAGGTTCAAATACTCCCGTCCCTGCTTATAATGGGAACCCGCTACCCACTGCAAACTCTTCTGTTGTTGGGCCAAACGGTACGGCCGTACCTGCATATAACGGTACTGCAATCCCCACGCCTAATTCTTCAGCTATCCCTAATCCTTTGTCTTTTTAGTAATTAACAACAAGATATGTTGTATTTCTAGTATGGTTTCTGTATAATATATGTTATACGATTTGGCTCTGATAATCGTAGGTACATTAGTAATAATATTTATTCTTGTGAGTAAGTACAAAATAGTTATATTTAATATATGAAAAAAAGTATCGGTATCGTTTCGGGGGCAATCTTAACCCCATTCATCGCTTCCGCAGCAGTTTTTACACCTCCTGCTACAAATGTGGGTTCACTTGCAACGTGGCTTTCTCAGATTTTTAATGTAGCAACAACGCTCATCCTTAGTGCCGCAGTAGTGTTCTTTTTGTTCGGGGTATTTCAGTTCGTTATGTCAGCAGGTGACGAAGAAGCGCAGAAAAAAGGACGGAGTCACATTATTTACGGTCTCATTGGTATTGCCGTGATGGTATCAGTATGGGGATTGGTAAATTTCTTCACCAACTCTCTTGGAGCAACAAGCAATATTCCTATTTCTGCGCCAACCGTACAGCCAGTATAGTAGTAAAGAATTCTACTCCTTATGAATATCATGCAAAAAGTTAATGATTTGATTCTCCAACCAATTGTTGTTCTTTTGTTTGCGTTGGCAATCGGATATTTCCTTTTTGGCTTGATGAAATTTGTTCAAAATCAGGACAATGAAACAGAGAGAGGGGAAGGCAAGCAACATATGGTCTGGGGTATCCTCGGTATTGCAATGATGGCGGGGGTATGGGGAATCCTGGGGGTTATTCAGAACAGTGTTTCTGCACTTCATTAGAAAATTGTTCTAGAAAAACCTCGCGTAGAAATACGCGTGGTTTTTCTTTTTTTTGTGTAAATAAAAACCCCGCCACATTGCATGGCGGGGTTTGATGCCTCAGGGCGAGGCGAAGAATTGCAAACTAT
>JAVHQE010000141.1:0-1779 GCA_036170975.1 Minisyncoccota bacterium
TTTCAGACTTTCCTACAAGGTCCCTGCGGCAGAGACCGCAGGGAAACGAGTTATACCAGATTTGGCTGGGAGTAAGGGGCGATGCTCCCGATTTCTTAGATTGTACTCGATCTGTTGAAATCGCAGTCTTAAGGTTGGAACCCATCTTACTGCAAATACCAGTTTCATAGATCCTCTAACGTCGAGGGGTCGAGAACATTAATACTAATAACATCCAATCTTGGTATTACCAAATCATCCACCACTTTGTCATTCTTCCCATTGAATGCTACTCGGACCATGTTTTCATTCTCCTCCATTAAAACACCAACACATTCATACTCCGTATCACTGCTCTTATCTTCCCGCATCACAACATGCACGATGGTGTTTTCAGGATTATTTTCGTCAAGAAGTTTTTGCATCTACTTATTTATTAGTTCAATATTGTTAATAAATGATATTGGCATTATTAGGTATGTAGGGTGTCCGCCACCAGGGTGATTTTTGACAGGCGTTGGATAAGTGCGGATAGTTTCAGGGTTTTTCAAAATAATATGATCTTTTTCAATTCTCAATAAACTTCCTTCTGTGTACATAGTAGAGCAATCATACCTTGGCAAATTAGCAATATACACAATGTCTCTCCACGTTACTTCAACCATAGAACCTTCATGAATATTACTCAATATGTTAGTGCTGTAATTACTAACCACAGAAATAAGTGCCTTGGCTGGAATTACCAATCCTTTAATGATATTCCTCTTCTCGTTTATTATCTTACTAAGGGGTAACCCTCTTTCCTTAATGAAGGAAATGACGATATCATTTTCATCTCTTTCTACATACCCATGTGCTTCAAAAAAAGACAATTTGGTTTCGCCAATGTTTTTTTCATAACTATAATATGCATCGACATATTTAATACTGCAAATTTTATCCATTTTCTTATATGACTATTATACAATATTTAAAAAGAAAAAGCGGGGATGGAATATATTCCATCCCCAGCTACTATCGACTTCATTTGCCAAAAATTGAAGACCAGAACCCGCCTGCAGCTTGGCCAGCACTGTCATCGCGACTGAAACGCTCACTGTTTTTTGGGCTATTTCCTCGCTCAAAAACCCCCGCTTCGGTTGCATGGTCGCGTGCATCATGTTCAGCTTCAGCTGCCTTACTGCTGGAATCACCGCTGGAACTGGTGTTATCACTGTATTTACCCACAATCTACTCCTTCACAAAGAACATTAACGAGTTGCCGAGAATACCCCGACATTAAACTCGCAAATGTCTACTTAGAAACTAACACGAGCTAGCCAAAATGTCAATTGCAAAGCTGGGAGCCAAAGGGGTCAAGCCAAAGGGGTCAGGTACCTTTGATTTGTCTCCCTCTTTTACGCATTGTGGTCATCAATCCAAACTTACCAATCATTGTATTGTTCCACACGTCTGATCCGAACGGCTTACCTCTGTTTACGGAATATCGAATCCCCCCCCATCTCACTTTCATTCATTGGTATATTTACGAAATCAAGATAATCTTTTGGTATTTCAATCGGCCACTTCTCAAGTAACTTTTTCCTTGAGGCACTGCCTGATATTCTTCTCGCGAGACTCGAGAAATTCCAATTTTCTACTTTCTTTACTAACTTGGCTCGCAGTGGGTTCCTTTCAACATAACGAATAACAGTGAGCAAATGACTGTCTCCTTGCACAAGAAAAGACTTGTATCGTCCTTGATATAAACTAGATTCCCTGTGGTCTCTGCCACAGGGCTCCCTGTAGGAAAGTTTGAAA
>JAVHQE010000142.1:0-1779 GCA_036170975.1 Minisyncoccota bacterium
AAATACCGAGCTTGTTTCGGTATTTCTTTATATTCTCGCCAATTGTGGATTTCTCTTTTGACATATTCGTATAGTTTTACTATTATAGTTACATAGTATTAAAATCATCACTTATCAAGAGTTAGTATATGAAATTTTTGTCATTTAAGCAAACGAAAATTTTAGGGAGTTCCTTGGCGTTGCCCGCGAATGGGTTGGGTGAGTCAAGGGCAACATCTCTTTTGGTGGCGCATTTTGCTTTGCAAAATACGAAATTCGGAAGCGAAAAAGAAAAGGTTCAAAATCCCGCCTGCATTCCTCCCCAAACCCCTCCTGCGCTCGGGAAATCAGCCGAAGAAAAGATCCAGGGCAGTTTCCTTGGATTGCTATACCTACCCCCTCTTCGCCTCATTTTTCGCACGGTCAATCATAAACTTCACCCCTTCTGTCATATTTTCTTCTTGAATAAAAATGTGGGGGTGCGCGTTTTGAAAGACACGATATATTTCGTCAGCAAAAGCTTGTCCCACAAGGGGAACCTTCTCGAAATCAAGTAAAATTATCTTAAACTTTTCAAGACCAACAAGAATTCTTCGCGCTTGCGAACGAGAGATATGAATTCCTCCCATCGTAAAAAGCTTTACCCGTATTTCGGTCTTATCGAATCCAAAATCACTATCCCCAGTTAAATTGGTATACCGTCTAAATACATCTGTAAGATGGAGGTCTGATAATGTGCTTATTTCAAAAGTAACTCTCGTCCCTCGTTTCTTGGTGGTCACTCTTTTGATCTCTGTGCTATTTGTATTCGGCAAAACAACAAGCTGGTACCCAAAGCTGTCAAGTATAAAAGAATCTGATGCTCGTGAAGTAAAGAAAATTCCCTCCCCTGAATGAGATTTTGGCATCGTCGTAGTTTTACCTTTCAAAAGATCCTGAATTGCCTCAGTCTCTGAAACAAGCTTTTTCTTTTTTTGTATATTTCTAAATACCCCCACTCCCGTATCCTCAATCACAAAAGAAAGTTTCTTTTCCCGCAAGCACACCTCAACCACAATAGTGCGTGACGAGGAATGTTCAATCGCATTGTTCAACATTTCAGAAAATGCAAACGTGAAAATGCTTTTAATATTTTCTGGCAATTTGAAAAGTTGCGGAAACTGTTCTTCAACTTCAAGCAAGATACGATGCTCTTCGAGAGCGACATTCGTATATTTCTTTTTCAATGAGGATGGCAAGATATCAGGGTTCTTGCGCGCATACACAAGAGAAACGTAGAAAGCACTCCGCGTACTCCCCACGCGTAGTATTTTTTTATCCGCCAAAAGTGCCGACAATACTAAACTCGCATACTGACGGGAAACACCAAGAGAGGCGACAATCTCTGAAGAAACTAGCCTTCCTTTATCTTCCACGATTGCAAGGGTTTTTTCCTTATTATTCATTGTAAATTCTATTGTAAACTATTCTATATTCAATTGTCAAGTGATTGTAAACATCCCATATTTAGCCGAAGATTCGGTCATGAGTTACTAATTAGCGTCCAAGACGTGAACCTCCTGATTCAACTGCGTTCATAAGTACTCTCGAAGCCTCCCGACACGATTTTCTAATCGCTCGGCTCGACCGTAAAAAAATTTTTTCGAAAGGATCGGTCTGCGCCCTTCGAATCTCCCCCTCTCATACAATGACGCCAAATCCTGATACCTATGGAAACGACATCAGGATTAGTCGTTGCGGTGTGTAATCAACGACCCTGTGGCAGAGACCACAGGGTATGACCCGGGCCCATGACACAGT
>JAVHQE010000143.1:0-1058 GCA_036170975.1 Minisyncoccota bacterium
GTGAGATGATAGGTGAATAATAAGATTTTACATATTAAATATATTTTGATACCATATTTGTATATGAATAATATGAATCCCAAAATTGAATCTGCAGGCGGGAGAGAAGAGATGCTACAAGAGATTGACCTAATGTCGGTTATTGCTTTGGCAGAGCAGATTCAAGAGAAAGCTTTACAAGGCTCTGTTATTGCAAAAAAATTACAGCAGGATGATATTTCTGAAAATGAAAGAGTGAGCTTAGGGCAAGAGCTTGAAGAGATTATTGCTGAAGGAAGCAGGCTGTCTTCTGAAAGGGCACGAGTTGAAGCTCGGTATAAATCTTAATCATGGGCGTAAAAAATATTTTAGAGAATTTCTTCTACGTAGAAATTTCTCTTTTTACCAAGGTTTTTTGTGATAGCAGTAGTTTGACACTACGAAAGAGTAGTGCTATACTAGAAGTCGGTTGATGTTCAATTTGAATTTGAAAGGGGCACATGATGGACGGGGTAGTATTAAATAGTACGCAGTTTTATGATAATCCGCCAGGAATGGTGCCATCAGTGGTTTCTGCGTTGGGACTTGTTTGCGGGGGCAGTTTTGATTTTTCTGAGGGTTCTTGTGTAGACTTTTTGAGTCATGTGATCTGGCCACAACAACAATCAGTAAGGGTTGTCGTTCTTGATATTGAAACTTTTTTGTCGGTAGTTCCGGAAAATGACAAGAAACTGGTTGGCAGGCGACAGTTTTTTGAATTACTAGAGCAACGTCGTTTCGAATTACTGGGAACGGTCGTGTACTCCTCTGAGTCTATTCTTTTTTCTGGAGATTGCTTTATTCATTTCCGCATCGTAAAAGGAGAAGTTCTTGCAGAGGACACTACTGAGTGGATGCCTCATGGAAAGTATCTTGCCTTTCAGTGGGAGTAAAACACCACCTCTCTTTCCTTGAAACCCGCATAGCTCGCGGGTTTTCTTTTTTTACTACCTACAATCCTCCATCTTTTTAGATTTTAATAATTATTTGATTGCCGAAATCCCCATTTCGTGGTATTTTTTACTGACCTATGAAAGAAA
>JAVHQE010000143.1:1158-7983 GCA_036170975.1 Minisyncoccota bacterium
TTTGCACCACTCGTGCGCGGACGAAAAGGTGAGTACTATCAACTCCTCTACGACCTCCTTGGCAAAGGTTACCTTATGGTGCGGGTAGATGGTGAAATGAAAAATCTCCGCGAACAGATTGTTCTTTCAAAAACAAAGAAGCATGAGATTGATGTTCTTGTCGATGAAATTTTACTCGCTGATTTTAGGGGTAAGAATGAAAAAGGTCGCGAGCGTCTTGGTGAAGCAGTAGAAAAAGCAATCAGCGAAACGGAAAGCCTCGTGCGGATTATTTTTAATAAAGAGGGAAGTGATACTAAAGATATGATTATGTCGAATCGTTTTGCTTGTCCGAACGATGGTTTTTCCTATCCAGAAATTGAACCGAGACTTTTCTCCTTCAACTCACCCTATGGCGCGTGTCCTCTTTGTAATGGGCTTGGCACAAAACATTTCTTTGGTAAAGAAGATTGCCCTGATTGCGAAGGTGCGCGCTTGCGCAAAGAGGCCTTGAGTGTACTTGTGGATGGAAAAAATATTGTGGAATTGGTGAATATGTCTATCCAAGAAGCATCAGACTTTTTTGCACAATTAAATATTTCTGCCCGCGACAAAGACATCTCCGTACCCGTGGTAAAAGAAATCCAAAACCGTCTCACATTTATGCTCGAAGTTGGTCTAAACTACTTGACCCTCAGTCGGCGCGCTACAACGCTCTCTGGTGGTGAAGCTCAGCGTATTCGTCTTGCGTCCCAGCTCGGTTCACGGCTCGTGGGGGCGCTTTATGTTCTCGATGAACCAACAATCGGGTTGCACCAGCGCGACAATGACCGTCTTATCAAAACACTCAAAGACCTCCGTGATATGGGGAACACTATTATTGTGGTGGAACACGACGAAGATACTATTTTTGCATCAGACTATATGGTGGACATTGGCCCGGGGGCTGGCGTCCATGGAGGGAACATTGTTGTAGCAGGAGAGCTCGATGAGCTGATTACGAATACTAAAAAATATAAATCACTTACGCTCGACTATTTGCGCGGAGATGTATCGGTACCTACGCCACCACGACGTGATACCGACAAGGGACATTTGCGTATTCGTGAAGGTAATGTTTTTAACATTAAACATTTAGACGCAGATATCCCCTTGGGAAAACTTGTGGCTATTACGGGGGTCTCTGGTTCAGGAAAGTCCACCTTTATGTATGAATTGATACATAAAAATTTACAAGCGCGACTCGAACATAAATATCGCACGAATGACATTTTCAATTGTGAGAGTTTTACGGGAACCGAGTATCTTTCTCGAACAGTTTTGATTGACCAGTCGCCTATTGGGCGTACGCCACGTTCTAATCCCGCTACCTACACTGGTTCGTTCACCTTTATGCGTGAACTTTTTGCAGAAACAGCAGAAGCGCGACTTCGGGGGTGGGGACCCGGGCGCTTCTCTTTCAATGTAAAAGGAGGGCGCTGCGAGACCTGCCAAGGGAACGGCACTATCGCTGTTGAAATGCACTTTTTACCAACGGTATATGTGACGTGTGATGTTTGTCGTGGAAAACGTTTTGGGAAAGATACCCTTGAGGTGAAATATAAAAAGAAGAATATCTACGAAGTATTGGAAATGACGGTCGAGGAAGCACTCACTTTTTTTGAAGATATTCCCGCAATTTATGATAGATTGAAAACATTAAGTGATGTTGGTCTTGAGTATCTGAAACTTGGGCAATCAGCTACGACGCTTTCAGGAGGTGAGGCGCAACGCGTAAAAATTTCATCAGAGCTCTACCGCCCAAGTATTGAAAAAACAATATATCTTCTTGATGAACCGACGGTAGGACTTCACTATGAAGATGTGCGTAAGCTTATCGAAATTTTACAAAAACTTGTCGACAAAGGGAATAGCGTTCTTCTCATTGAACACAATATGGATATTATTAAAAGCGCTGATTACGTAATTGATATTGGTCCCGAGGGGGGGGATGGAGGAGGGCAGATTGTGGCACGCGGGACACCTGAACAGATCGCGTCAAGCGCCGGTTCCCATACAGGAAAGTACTTGAAGAAAGTATTAAAAAGAAAATAGGCACTGCGCGAGGCAGTGCCTATGAAACATGCAAAAACATTTAATCCTTGGTAAACCAACGACCAAATGTTTTTGCAGTGTGTGCGTTGTTCGACACCCACCGATTTCCTTTGTAGAGCACGGAGGTCTCTTTTACGATGAGCATTACCATTTGAGCAATGTCTTGCTCGTCGAGAGTGCAGGGGATTTGCTCTCTACACAAGACTTGATTGCGAACGAATTCAAACAAAGAAGGGTACGCGATACGTGCGATGTGTTCGTCACGAAATGCGGTGACGAGATCATGCCAAGCGACAACGAACCTGCGAATCTTTCCCCGGCTAAACACTTCTTCATTTTCATAAAGCAAGATATAGGGGGTTATCCGCCCTGGTTCATAAGGGTGAAAAGTTCGCTTTTCTTTTATTGTTACCGGTCGCGTAACATTTTGAGCAATTGAAACAATGTCTCGTGTTAATTTTTCGGTACAATGAGAAAGGAGTCCCTTCAAAAATTTGCACTGCAAGAGTTTGAATTTCAACATGAGCTCACATTCAATGAGTCTCGCAACTTGCGGAAAAAGTACCGAGAAAGGAACTCGCTGGCTGAGAACTACTGGGTATTTTGTTGCCATGATACACCCCCATTTGTTTGGTTGATTAAATGTGCAAACTTGTGTTATTGTATAGCGAATAGATGAATATGTCAATAGAACAACTTGTTAAAAAATTTCCCGATCACCCGGGCGTATATATTTTTCGTGGGCAAAAACGAACAATTTTATATATAGGAAAAGCAACTTCGCTTCGCGCACGCGTAATGAGTTATCTTCGTCATGACCTCATGGCAACACGCGGGCCACTCCTTGTTGGAATGATTGACTCGGCGACCTCAGTCGACCATATTGAGACCGACTCAGTTCTCGAGGCGCTTATTCTGGAAGCTCATCTCATAAAAAAACATCAGCCACCGTTTAACACCAAAGAAAAAGATAATAAAAGTTTTAATTACGTAGTTATAACAAAAGAAGATTTCCCTTGTGTCCTTACAATGCGTGGGCGTGAATTAGAAATTGGAGAATCAAATATACAATATTCATTCGGACCGTTTCCTCAGGGGAGCGTTCTTCGTGAGGCTCTCAATATTATCCGAAAAATTTTTCCATTTCGTGACAAATGTAGAATCGGACAAGGTAAACCGTGTTTCAACGCGCAGATAGGGCTTTGCCCAGGGGTATGTACCGGCGCTATCTCAAAAACAGAATACGCAAAAACGATTCGACGAATTAAATTATTTTTTGAAGGAAAGAAAAAAACCTTGATTCAAGGACTTGAGCGTGAGATGAAAATATCCGCAAAAAAATTAAATTTTGAGGATTCAGCACGTCTTAAAAAGATAATTTTTGCACTCAATCATATTCAAGATGTGGCTTTAATCAAGGCTGATTTTCTGCGTTCTTCCGCGTCTAATCTGCGAGGGTCTGCGTCCTTTCGTATTGAAGCATATGACGTCGCTCATATTTCCGGAACGAATGTCGTAGGGGTAATGGTGGTGAATGAAGACGGTGAGCCTAAAAAAAGCGACTATCGAAAGTTTAAAATTCGTACCAGCACCAATGACGACAACGCATCACTTACTGAAATGCTTGAGCGACGTTTTACACATACAGAATGGCCGTTACCACAACTCATTGTTGTTGATGGAGGGGTCGCACAAATACATACTGCAGAAAAAATACTTAAAGCACACAAGATTTCAATTCCCGTAGTTGGTGTAGTGAAAGATGAACACCATAGGCCAAAAGATATTCTGAGCACCTCAATACTCGCCAAAAAATATAACCGTGAAATTCTTCTTGCTAATAACGAAGCCCACCGTTTTGCAATAGGGTACCACCGAAAATTGAGAGGGAAAATTAAATAAACAGCCCATCTACCACTGCCTTCACAGCTCCACCGTCAGCCTTTCCTGTGAGGTCTTTCATAATAGCTCCTGTGAGTTGCCCGGCTTTTGTTTTATCGGTGACCCCAAGGGCTTCTTTCTTTGCGAGTGCGACCACCTTGATTTCTTCATGTGACATAAGGGTCGGGAGGTATTTTTCTAAGATCGCTAATTCTGCTTTTTCTCCTTCTGCAAGTTCTGGGCGACCTCCTGCAATAAACTGCTCCATAGAGTCTTTACGTTGGTTGGAGAGACGTTTAATAACCTTGAGCACCCCCGCATCGTCAAGAAGGTCCTGTGGGGTTTTACCTGTTGCGACAAGCTCGTTCGTAAAAGCAGAAATCATATTTCGTACCACCGATAGACGCACGGCGTCCTTTGCCATCATTGCAGGCTTTACCTCACCTTTGATTTGTTCGTGTAATGTCATAAATTTATATAATTATAGTTGTAGTATAAGCTTTCTCTGTCTTTATGACACTATTGACACTTATGCACATAGTGTGCTAATATTAATCAGGGTATCTTATGTAAAAGCTGACAAAAAAGAAAAGAAAGGTAGGTAGGAGAAAATGAAGAAAAAAAGATGCCAGTATCGCATACTGGCAACAAGGCTACAGGTGGAGAACCTCCACCTCAGGAGAAAACTGACCGAGCTTGCTGAAGAGTTACAGCAAGCTCGGGAAACAGATCTGATGACAGGTCTGGCGAACAAAAAAAGACTGATGCGAGAAATTGAGCATCACCTTGCTTTGTACAAGCGAGCCGGGATGCATTTTTCGATAGTCTTTATTGATATCGATAATTTCAAAAAGGAAAACGATAAGGATCATACGCGGGGAGATCGTTTGATCATTGAGTTTGCAGATGTTCTTTCCATCTGCGTCCGAAGCTCTGATATCGTTGCAAGGTTTGGGGGCGATGAATTCTGTATCCTCATACCGAGCACTCATCACTCTGAAGCAGAGTCGGTGTGCAAGAAAATAGAGCACCAACTCAGCGAGTTTGAGTTTGATAAAAAAGGATCCCCAACGCATTTATGTGCGTCATGGGGCGTAGCAAGCACCTCTGAGGGGATAGAGGATCTAGGAGAGTTGCTTGAGGTCGCTGATAGGCGCCAAATCGAGCAAAAAAGAAACAAAAAGAAATAAAAAAACCTATACAGGCCACCGATTTTTGGTGACCTGTTTTTATTTTGCCCCTCACTGTAGTACAATACAAAATATGGAACAAGAAATTTTACAACGCATACAAGAGCAAAATGAGCTTTTACAAAAAATAAATATTGCTACCGAAAAAACCCGCAAATACCTTGCGTGGACGTTCTATGGAAGTATCGCACTTTTTATCCTTCCTCTCATTGGGCTCATGTTTGCAATCCCCGCATTTTTATCAAATATGAGTACTGCTTACGGAATCTAACATGCCATCAACCCTACTTATCCTCATTGTCCTTATCCTCGGAGCGATTATGGTGATTGTTGCCATAATCTTTTTGCGCAAAGAACCAATATCAGATCGTGACCCCCAAGGTGATGCACTTCTCCTTATTCAAAACCAGCTTGGAAACTTCCAGGCACAGCTTGGCGATTTTATGAAAACGGTTGATGCTAAGGTGGGCTCTTCAAACAAAGAGATGCAACAGGCCGTACACATGCAATTTACAGAATCGCAAAAGCTCATCCGTGAGATCAATGAGCAAGTAGAGCGCAACCTAACAAACGTTGCAAAGGAGATGACCGCGGCAAATGAAACTTCAAAACAAGTTCTCGGGATTACTGATCAGTTGCAAAACCTTGAAAAAGTCCTCAAGCATCAGAAACAACGCGGGAACCTTGGGGAAGCTGCACTTGAACTCATTCTTTCGAATATTCTGCCTCCTACTGCATACAAGATTCAGCATCAATTCAAAAATGGTGATGCGGTAGATGCCGTCATTTTGACCAAAGATGGCTATATTCCCGTTGATGCAAAGTTCTCTCTCGATAACTATAACCGTATTGTGAATGAAACTGATGAAAAACGAAAAGAAGAACTTGAAAAAGATTTTCGTAACGATCTCAAGAAACGCATTGATGAGACCGCAAAATATATTCGGCCTGAAGAGGGGACACTGCCGTTTGCTTTTATGTTCATCCCTGCTGAAGGTATCTACTATGACCTCCTTATCAACGAAGTCGGCTCAGTAAAAGTTAACACACGAAGTCTCATTGACTATGCTTCCAACGAAAAAAAGGTGATCATTGTTTCTCCTACCACATTTTCGGCATATCTACAGTCGGTATTGTATGGCTTTCGGGCATTTAAAATAGAAGAGTCAGCGCAACTCATTATTGGTCGTGTGGAGGAACTTCGAAAACATCTTATCGCGTATGAAGAGTATATGAAGAAGCTAGGGAATGCTCTGGGGACAACGGTGAACCACTACAATACTGCCTACAAAGAACTCAAAAAGGTAGACAAGGACGTGGTAAAGATTGCGGGTGAAACAGCAGGAATTGACCCTCTTCTTATCGAAAAACCGCTTATTGAGGATTAAAGGAACCTGTATATCAGATATAAAAAAACCGGGAGCAAAAGGGGGATGCTCCCGGGCGGGTGAGTACATAAAAACCCAAGTGTGTTAGCGTGGAGTCTTCAGGAGCATCCGTAGGTGCTACGACCTTGACTCAAGAACACCCTAACGTGACTACTATAATATAAAATAGATTGTTTTGTCAATACCCATAATACAAAAGAGAGGTTATCGATAATAGAATTTCTACTATTCACACAAATACTGTTTAGTTAACCTTCAAGGGTGACACTGTGGATAACCACCACTGCCACTTT
>JAVHQE010000144.1:0-1770 GCA_036170975.1 Minisyncoccota bacterium
TTTTCTGACCAAAAATCCTTATGGCAAAACGATTTCTCCCTTTATGGCAACCGAGATTTCTTTCCATTCTTTCTAATTCCCTAGATAACCTCTACTAAAAGCATATTTGTTCCTCCAACATGACCAAAAGGAACACCTGCACCCACAACTACCTTGTCTCCCTTTTTTGCAATTTTATTTTTCAAAACATATTCACGTACATTTTTCATAACCTCATCAATGGTTGTAAACTTTTCGATACGCACGGGGAAACACCCGAAAATAAGTCCAAGTTGGCGAATAATGTAACCATTAGGACTCATCGCAATCACTGGTTGTTCAGGACGATAACGTGAAATCATACGCGCGGTAAGTCCCGATTCCGAAAGTGCAATAATCGCCTTAGCTCCCACGGTTGAAGCGGTACTCACGATAGAAAATGTAACCACATCTACGACCTCCCGGGAATGCGCACTAGTATGACTCTCTGAAACAAAAATATCACCATACAGCGCTTCGTGATGAGGGTAATTTTTTTCTGTAATTTCTGCGATATTACTCATCATCGTTACGGTCTCAATAGGGTACTCTCCGAGTGCGCTTTCTTCAGAAAGCATGACTGCATCTGCACCATCAAGAATTGAATTTGCCACGTCAGAAACTTCTGCACGGGTTGGCACAGGACTTTTAATCATCGACTCCATCATTTGTGTTGCCACAATAACTGGCTTTCCTGCAACATTACATTTTCGAATGATCATCTTTTGAAGAATTGGCACTTCTTGAGCAGGGACCTCCACCGCAAGGTCTCCGCGGGCAATCATCACCCCGTCTGTCTCGGCAAGAATTGCATCAAAATTTTGAATTGCTTCTTCTGTCTCAATCTTTGCAATAATCTTTGCATTTGATTTTGCTTTCGTGAGAATCGCGCGAAGCTCACGGATATCCGAAGGGCGACGAACAAAGGAAAGCGCTACATAATCAACTTTGTTTTCAATACCAAAGACAACATCTTTTTTATCCTTTGCGGTAAGGCAACTAATTTTCAAAGAAACCCCAGGAAGGTTCACTCCGCGACGGCCTTTGGTTTCTCCCCCCACGACAATGCGACACTTAATTTCCGTCCCTTCGACAGAAAGAACCTGAAGACGCTTCTTCCCATCATCTAAAAGGATGAATTCTCCTTTTTTAATTTCCTTAGGGAGCGCTGCATAATTTACAAAAGCTTTCGTCTCATCGCCAACGCATGCTTTAGTAGTGAGTGTAAAGAGACCACCTTTTTTGAGTATGACACGTTCTTGATAGAAATCACCAATGCGAATCTTTGGTCCTGATAAATCTTGCAAGATAGCCGTGGGAGTACCAAGACGCTCTGCAACGGCACGAATATTTTTCACCTGTACCAAAGCACCCTCGTGGGTACCGTGAGAAAAGTTCAAGCGACACATGTTCATCCCTGCTTTTATTAAACTCGTGAGCATTGCTTCGCTCTCTGATGCCGGTCCGATTGTTGCTACAATTTTTGTCTTCTTCATATAAAATTCTTTTTCACAATTTTCTTACATAATAATTCAACCATCATACCAGAAAATTTTTAGAGTGAGAAATGTTTATGAAATGACTAAAAAGATATGCTGTCTTAAAAAATGTGGTCGTGACCGAAACTTGACAAAACAGCATGTTCTATGCTATTATACTACAAGATAAACAACCCTTTAGCTACCCCTCAAGTAGGAGACACTCGTTAGACTCTCATAATACTCCCTCGGGCTACGAAAGCCAATACATTCT
>JAVHQE010000145.1:0-1763 GCA_036170975.1 Minisyncoccota bacterium
GCCTTTGTGGGTGCTCTGGATTTCGGCGATTTGGGGATAAAGATAGACAGTCACCGGGAAGGTAACCCGAGTTACGATCCCCGAAGCATGCTGAAACTACTTCTTTATGGCTATTCCTATGGAGTGCGGAGTTCCCGCAAGCTGGAAAGGGAAGTTTACTATAATCTGTCGTTCATCTGGCTCATGGGAGGGCTGAAGCCGGATCATAAGACGATTGCTGAATTTCGCAGACAAAACAAGGTGGCTCTCCAGCGAGCCATGGTGCAGTGTGCAAGGATTTGTCTGAAATTGGGGCTGATCACCGGGAACATCCTGTTTACAGATGGCACAAAACTGAGAGGTAACGCAGCTCTAAAGAACAGTTGGAATGAGAAGAAAGCCAAACTAGTAATGTTTGAAGCGGAGCAGCGGATAGAAGAGATACTTCGGGAAGCCGAGGCAGCAGATGCTGAAGAAAAGGGAGAGCCTTCACTGGTCAGAGCTCCAGCCCGTCTGACGGAGCTTGGGGCAACGAAGGAGAAGGTAGAGCGTATTTTGCAGGAGCTAAAGGAGAGCGACAAGACGAGCCTTAACACGACGGACAGAGAATGTGCCAGCTTCAACGGTATCCACGGCCCCGGAGCCGGATACATCGGAGAAGTGGTGGTAGATGATGAGAACGGATTAATCGCCAGTGCAGATGCAGTCAGTGCTTCGAATGATATCGGACAGTTATCAGGGCAGATAGAACAGGCTCAGGAAGTCCTGGGGCGAGCTCCGGAAGTGGCAGTGGCGGATGCGGGTTTTTCCGATTTGGCTGATCTTAAGCAGTTGGATGAGCAAGGAATAAAGGTGATTGTACCCAATCCTCAGATAGCCAATGACAAGAAGATTGGTGAGTTTGATAAAAGGAAGTTTCGATATCTAAGTGAAAGAGACCGCTATGTTTGTCCGGAGGGACATGAACTAAAGTTCGTTCAGGTACTCGCCAGATCAAAAAGCCGGCTGTATACGATAGAGCACAAATCCACATGTCTTAACTGCATCCACTACGGTAAATGCACGAACTCAAAGACCGGTCGGAAGCTTGAGCGGAGTGCTGAAGAGATACTAAAAATAAAACTGGAATGTACATATGCCATGCCTGACAATAGGCTTATCTATAAAAGACGGCAGGCCAAGAACGAGTTAGTATTCGGCCATTTCAGGAAGAATCTGGGTGTGGATAGTTTCTTACTTCGAGGGATTGCCGGTGCCAAGGCGGAGATCAGTATGTTGGCGGTTTGCTTTAACGTCAGACGTATGATGACTCTGCTGGGCCAGGCGGACCTGACCAGAATACTAAGCAAAAGAAAACCCAGTAGTGCTTCCGCTTATCGGGTGCCATTGCGACAGGCTAAATCCTTGATCCTATCGCTCAATTAACGCCAATGGGCTTCATCTAGTACGGTGTATAAGTAGGCTCTGGATATCGGGCGAATCTTAAGACCATTACGGCTGAATAATGTTGCTCAGACTTACGCATTTGCTAGTTGCGACACAGCCTGCTTGCTCAAGCAAGCAGGCTGTGTCATAACTCAGCTTGAGATGTTAAAATCAAGCAGAGTTTTTGGCGAGATGTGAGGAGTAGCTTATGGCCATGAGACAAGGTGACCGAGAACAGATGCAGTTTTTGCCGGCGAGTATCGAGGAATACGTTTTGGCTGATGCTCCAGTCCGAGTGTATGACGCCTTTGTGGGTGCTCTGGATTTCGGCGATTTGGGGATAAAGATAGACAGTCACC
>JAVHQE010000146.1:0-1756 GCA_036170975.1 Minisyncoccota bacterium
ACTAAACATCCCTACAAGCAAGGCGAAGGTCAACAACGAAATTGCTACTTTCTTTACACTGAATTTCATCTTTTGCCTCCTTTGCAAAATAGCAGGCATAGCCGTTTCCAGCTATACCCTACCGCCAAGAGTCCATAGGTTTGCACCATTAGGTTCTCTTGATCGGAGTTAAGATATTGTATTGATTTTTTCTTTAAATGCAAATCGCGAATTGCCTCACCTAAAATCTATTTGAAATTGAATCGTTGCCTCACATAAAAATCTATTCAAAAATTTTATTGGAGGTAAAATGAGATGAAGAAATACGAAGAGATTATGCAAAAGTTGAGAGAAGGAGGTTTTATGAGTTTATCCTTGAAAGAGAGAAAGGTTGTAGTAAGAGAAGAGGCAACGAGGTATAAGCAGCTACCAAAGAAAGGGAAGATGGAAATGCTTGATGAATTTATTAAGCTCACGGGTTATTCAAGATGCTATGCATCTTATGTATTAAGAATGTATGAGAAGAAAATAGTGGTTGATGTAAAAGGAAAAAGAACAATCTTTGTTGCTCTCGATGGATACAGAGGAAGAAGAAAAGGAATGAGGTTAAAAAGAAACAGAACAAGAATCTATGATGAGAAGATAGTTAATGCTCTCATACATCTTTGGAAAATGTCAGATTATCTATGCGGCAAGAGACTTCACGTCTATCTTGCGGAGATAATACCTGTATTAGAGAAGTTTAATGAAGTACATATTGATGAAGAAACAAAAGAGAAATTAATAAAGGTAAGTCCTGCTACAATAGATAGACTACTGAAGAAAGAGAAGATGAAGTTTAAACTAAAAGGTAGGTCATTAACAAAACCAGGAACTCTATTAAAGCATCAGATACCGATAAGGACATTTTCTGGCTGGAATGAAAAAGAACCAGGTTTTGTAGAGGCAGATCTTGTGGGGCATGATGGAGGAATACTGAGAGGAGAGTTTCTCTATTCTCTTGATGTAACTGATGTACATACAGGATGGACAGAAACAAAAGCAATCAGAAACAAGGCACAGATATGGACGTTTAATGCATTAAAGGAGATTAAAGATAGATTCCCATTTCCAGTTAAAGGTATTGATTCAGACAATGGAAGTGAGTTTATCAATGCACATCTATTGAACTACTGTGAGAAAGAGCACATCACATTTACTCGTTCAAGACCTTACAGAAAGAACGATAACTGTTTCGTGGAACAGAAGAACTACTCTGTTGTGAGGAGAGCTGTGGGATACCTGAGATATGATACTGATGAAGAACTTAAGATAATGAATGAACTATACAGCATATTAAGACTTTATACAAACTTCTTTCAACCCTCAATGAAACTCCTTGAAAAAACAAGGATAGGGAGTAAAGTAACAAAGAAGTACGATAAGCCGAAGACACCTTATCAAAGGATCATTGAATCAAATGCAGTATCGGAAGAAGTAAAGGAGAAGCTTAGAAGAACATATGAAGAACTGAATCCTTTTGCACTCAAGAGGCTAATAGATAAACTTACTCAAGAACTCTGGAAGGTATATGAGAAAAAAACAAAGGGAAAAGAGAAGAAAACACAACAAGAAGATAAAAAATTACTCAATGATTTTCCTTTGACTCAAAATAATTTCGTATATAATTTAAATGAGGCAACCAGATAATATTTCGTATAGAAAATTACATGAGGCAACACGTACTTAATAAAAGTTTATCTCTTTTAAGAATTTCATCAAGAATCAAAATTCTCTC
>JAVHQE010000147.1:0-1752 GCA_036170975.1 Minisyncoccota bacterium
CAGTTCATTTGGTATCAAATGAACTGAGGAAATGCCTTGTTTTTGTTAATTTCATATCTAATGAGATAGGATGCAAATACTGCTATTTCATTTGAATCAAACATGTAGTTTTCACCTGTACTGTTTCCAGTTCTAGCAACGACTATATCGCCATGTTTAAGTTGATAATTTTCAATTTTATCAGTTTCTATTTCACAATAAGGAACACTATCCCAAGTTACTGCACCACCTTGAATATCAGTAATTCTTAAAAATTTAGGTTCATTATTGTCTTGATTGTTTCTTGCACTAGCTGTGTATCCGTAAACTATTTTTACAGATAAATCAGATAAAGATATAATTTCCCACTCAGACTTCATACCCAAGCCCCGCCAAGTTCTTTTTTATCATCTCTTCAAGTCTAGCCGATTCTTTAAACTGCTCACTCAAAGTTGCGGTAAGCTCTTCCATCTTTTGCGCAAATGGCACGCCGTCATCTTCCTCTTCGGCTGTGCCTACATATCTCCCTGGAGTGAGGATATACTCTTGTTTGGCTATCTCTTCGCTCGTTGCGCTGTAAAACTCTCCTGCTATATCTTCATAGGCATCATTGGTTCTAGACTTATGAAACATACCTGCAAGAGCTGTGATGTCGTCCTTGCTAAATGCTTTTTGTGCTCTATTTATCATATGCCCAACATTTCTCGCATCGATAAATAGTGTTTTGCTTTTTTGTGCTTTGTTTTTGTTGAGTATCCATACACAAGCTGGAATTTGGGTATTTGCAAAGAGTTGGCTAGGAAGAGCAACTATGGCTTCTACGATGTCCGCTTTTACAAGTGCTGCTCTTATGTCCCCTTCGCCAGAGGTGTTAGAACTGAGTGAGCCATTAGCTAGAACTAAACCTACAACTCCATGTGGGCTTGTATGGTGCAACATGTGAAGCATCCAAGCATAGTTGCCATTTCCTTTTGGGGGTGTTGGATAACCGCTCCATCTTGCATCACCCTCCAAACTAGCATCCCACCATTCATCTTGATTAAAAGGTGGATTAGCCAGTACAAAATCTGCTCTTAGGTCTGGGTGTTGGTCTTTGGTAAATGTATCAGCTGGTTCTTTTCCAAAGTTGAAGTCTATGCCACGAATCGCCATGTTCATAGCCGCAAGTCTCCATGTAGTAGGATTAGACTCTTGCCCATAGACTGAAATATCGCCAAGCCTTCCATTGTGCGCTTCGATGAATTTCTCACTAGAGATAAAAAATCCACCACTTCCCATGGCAGGGTCATAAATACGCCCTTTGTAAGGTTCAACCATTTCTATTATGAGATTTACTATAGACTTAGGAGTATAGAACTGTCCACCTTTTTTCCCCTCAGCTGCTGCAAATTGCCCCAAAAAGTATTCATACACATGCCCTAAAATATCCTTTGCTTTTAGTGAGTCATGTACAAATGGGATAGTAGCTATAAGGTCAAGCAGGTCTGCGAGTTTGTTTTGCTCTATTTGGAGTTGCGCATAGTTTTTGTTGAGGATGCGTTTGAGTTTTGGATTTTCTTTTTCTATAAGCTCCATAGTATCATCGAGCAACTTTCCAGCACCCTTAAACTCTCCACCATGAGGCAAAGGTGAACCAAGAGATAATCTTATGCTATCTTGCAAATATTTCCAACGAGCCGCTTGAGGAACCCAAAAAACATTCTTTTCAGTGTAGAAGTCTCTGTTTTCTAGCTCTTCATTGATGAACTCTTCATCTACATCTTCACCTAAGAA
>JAVHQE010000148.1:0-1703 GCA_036170975.1 Minisyncoccota bacterium
GAAAAGTGGCAGTGGTGGTTATCCACAGTGTCACCCTTGAAGGTTAACTAAACACCCCTCCCAGGAAGGCCGGGCCTTCCTGGGAGGGGTAAGGGCAACTATAAAAGCTTTTTCTGGAGATCTTCGGGGAGTTCAAATCCCAAGTGTTCATATGCCCGCGGAGTGGCGAGGCGTCCCCGCGGGGTACGCTCAAGGAGTCCTAATTGCAATAGATAGGGTTCATTTACTTCTTCGAGTGTCGCCATTTCCTCAGAGACAGCAGCGGCAATTGTGGAAAGTCCTACGGGGCCACCTTTGAATTTATCAATAATAACCTCAAGAATTTTTCGGTCGAGTGCCGTAAGTCCTATCTCGTCAATTTCAAGAAGGGCGAGCGCATCAGCAACATATTTGGGAGAGAGGTCCCCGCGATGTACTTGTGCAAAATCACGGGCACGCTTGAGGAGATAGTTTGCGGTGCGGGGGGTTGCACGACTTCGTTTAGCTATTTCGTGTGCAGCTTCGTCCGAAAGAGTAATACCAAGAATTTGCGCCGAGCGTTTTACGATTTTTTCAATTTCATCCTCATTATAGAATTCAAGGCGGAAGGTTCCTCCAGAAAAACGAGAACGAAGAGGGGAAGAAATGAGTGCGACGCGGGTCGTTGCTGCAATCATAGTGAAAGGAGGGAGATCGAGTTGTATGGTTCTCGCACTGGGGCCTTTGCCAATAATAATATCAAGCACTCCTGACTCCATGGCAGGGTAGAGAACCTCTTCAATCATTTTATTGAGTCGATGAATCTCGTCGATAAAGAGAACATCTCCTGGTGAAAGGTTAGTAAGGATCGAAGCGAGGTCACCAACTTTTTCAATCGCGGGACCGGAAGTTGATTTAATTTGGCACCCCATCTCATTTGCGACAAGGTGTGCAAGCGTAGTCTTCCCGAGCCCCGGTGGTCCATAAAAAAGGATATGTTCAGGGGGGTGTGCGCGCTCTTTTGCTGCCTGGAGGAGGATTTTCAGATTCTGTTTTATGGTTTCTTGCCCCACATATTCATCAAAGCGATTTGGACGTAGTGTTTGGTCGAGAAAGGAAAAATCCTGAGTGTTTTCAGGTATTTCTGGATTTTCTGAATTAGTACTTGACATAAAAATTGTTTTGTGCTAGACTCGTACCACCGATGACGAAGTGTCGTCGTTTATTATTCTCGTCAAGACGAGAGAATAAAAGATCCTATACATAAGCCTCTTGCAGTTGGGTCCTCTGGGATTCACATGGTTTCGGACGAGGACGTGCTGGTACTTCGCTTTATGCGACGATCACTGCCACTATCCTTAGATCGCTTCCTAACTCGGTTCCTTGTGTTCCGAGAACTGCTCGGGGTTTATGCATGGGATTTTTTTTGTGCCGAGAATCATTTCTATAGTAGCGGGTTTACACAAAAAAAACAATCAACATATTTGTAACCTCTCACCCCTATGAGCCTGTCTTTGCGAACGAAGTGAAGCAATCCAGGAGTTAATCACTAAACCCTGGATTGCTTCGTCAGATTACTTCCTCGCAAAGACTAGGTTTATAGAGGATTTTTGTATAGGTGTGAGGGGTTACTACATATTTTTGTAGACATACCATTTTGTTTGTGGTAGGGTGTTTGTTGGCTGTACTGCCTTTAGCTACCCCTCAAGTAGGACACTCGTTAGACTCTCATAATACTCCCTCGG
>JAVHQE010000149.1:0-30436 GCA_036170975.1 Minisyncoccota bacterium
GGAGTTGGCACGAAGTGCCAACTCCCGCTATTTGTATATATGTTGATACCCCCTGCTAGTTAGAACATCCCTACTTCAACGCCTCATCAATCACTGCCTTCACTGCTTCGTATGGCTGTGCGCCGTTGATTGAAGAAACAGGTTTTTTGTCAACAAGGACGAAAGAAAATGGAGTACCTTGTACGCCTGCTTTAACCCCACTTGCAAGGTCCTTATCAACAATAGTTTTCATTTCTCCACTAGCGAGACAAGTAGCAAACGCAGTTTCATCAAGCCCAATATTTTTTGCAATTTTAGGGAGTTCTGCTTCATCGAGTCCGTTATTCCCTGGTGTTACCTCAAAAACTTTATTAGCGAATTCCCAGAATTTTGTATTACCACCAAGCTTGTTCGCACATTCAGTAGCTTCTGCTTCGTGAGGAGCTTTCGTGTGGAAGGGAAGTGGCCAGTGGCGATATACCCAAGCAACTTGCCCATCCTTGGCGTATTCATTCATGAGACGCTCCATGGTAGGATGAAACGATTTACAGAAAGGACATTCAAGATCTGAATATTCTACAATAACTACTTTCGCATTAGGATTGCCAATAATGTGGTCTGTTGAAGCAACTGCATCAACGACTGCTTTCGTTGGGTCTTGTACAGCGAGAGGTGCTACTCCCTTTTTCCCATCACCAAAATAGATTGCACCAGCGATAGCAAGGCCTGCGATAATAATCGCGAAGGGTACTGCATAACTCTGCTTAGATGTTGGAACGGATATCGTATTGTTTTCTTGGTTCATTGTATTTTTTATGTATTTTTGCTAATACTATAAGTATATCATGGAAATTAAAACTGCGGAATTTGTAAAGGGCATTATCGGGACAGATGCTATTTTGGGTCAGAGATATCCACAGGTCGCTTTTGTGGGACGTTCTAATGTTGGAAAGTCGAGTGCCATTAATTCCTTGGTTCTCCGTAAGGGGTTGGTGAAGTCGAGCTCGATGCCAGGCAAAACACGGGAGATAAATTTTTTCCTCATCAACAAAGAATATTATTTTGTTGATTTGCCAGGATATGGGTTTGCGCGCATGGGGGCAAAAGGTGCAGAAAAAATCCGAAAACTTATTTTGTGGTATCTGGGAAGCGGGGAAGCGCGGGTAAAGCTTGTGGTGCTTATTGTTGACCTCGGCGTGAAGCCTATGGTGCATGACCGAGAAATGGCAGATATCTTGCGTGCAGAAAACATTAATTTTGTCGTCGTAGGAAACAAGGCAGATCGCTTGAATCAGTCCGAACGCGCACAAAGTATAAAAGCTCTTGAGGCTGCGCTTGGTTCCGCCGTGCTTCCTTTTTCTGCTCGTACGAAAGCAGGTCGCGAGATACTTCTTGGCACAATCCTTGAGGCTTGTACGAAGTAGTTCTCTTGTGAATTCTGTTTTTAACCCTTTTAATTTTTTATGAAACGAAACATTCTTTTACCCCTTTTTATTTTTTTGATTGTATTCGGCGGAGTGTGGCTTTTTTCTTTACGTCCTTCACGGATAACCACAGGGGATGGAAAGATTCATGTGGTTGCGAGTTTCTATCCTCTTGCGCACATTGTTTCGGTTGTAGGGGGCGATCTCGTATCGGTGCACACGCTCACTCCTGCAGGAGCAGAACCTCATGATTTTGAACTTTCTCCGCAGGATTTTATTGAAATTGATAAAGCCCAACTCCTTATCTATAATGGTGCCGGATTTGAACCATGGGTTACCAAATGGAACACAAGTGGCAGTAAGCGTACCGTGCATACTGTCGACATGGCGAAGGCACTTACTGAGTATGCCGTACCCCTCCTTGATCGTAATGGTGCACTAAACCCTCATTTTTGGCTTGACCCGATGATCTATAAAAAAGAAGTAGAGGTTGTACGCGATGCACTTATTGCCAGTGATCCTACACATCAAGATCTTTTCCGTCAGCATGCGGATGAGCTTATGTTAACATTGGATGCGCTTGATCAGCATTTTCAAAAAGGTCTTGATTCGTGTTCTGTACATGATATCGTAGTATCGCATGATGCGTTTGGGTATCTTGGCGCACAATATGGTATCTCGGTTACTTCTATTGCGGGGATTTCTCCTGATGAGGAACCAGCTCCAAAAGATCTTGCGCGTATTGCTACGGTCGCTCGCGAGAAAAATGTGCACTACATTTTTTCCGAAACAATTGCGAACCCAAAGTTTTCGGAAGCTATCGCGCGCGAAATCGGCGCCACAACGCTCGTGTTGAACCCTCTTGAAAGTTTGACCCTATCCGAGGTACAATTAGGGGAAGATTATATTTCCAAAATGGAATTGAACTTAGTGAATCTCGAAAAAGCAATGTCATGTCAGTAGAAGAACCCTATATCACCCTCAATAATGTAAGCTTTTCTTACGGCAATAACCTCGTTCTTGAAAACTTGTCTTTTTCAGTGCACAAAGGTGAATACTTGGGTATCATTGGGCCAAATGGGGGAGGAAAAACTACGCTCACTAATATTATTTTAGGGCTCTTACATCCAATGACAGGTACGGTAACCCTCTTTGGCAAAGACCATCATGATTTCAAAGAAAAATATCGCATTGGATATGTTCCCCAACGTGTCGCGCAAACCGACAAAGATTTCCCTATAACAGTACTTGAAGTTGTGCGAACAGGACGCATTGCACGGATAGGGTTTTTAAAAAGATTTTCAAAAAAAGACAAAGAGATTGTTGATCGTGCTCTGGATCTTGCCGGAATTGCAAAATATCGAGATACCCTCATTGGGGATCTTTCGGGAGGGGAGCGTCAGCGTGTGTTTATCGCGCGCGCCCTCGCGAGTGAACCCGACGTGCTTATTCTTGATGAGCCAACGGTGGGGGTGGATATCGCCGCTCAGAAAACTTTTTATGAGTTCCTTACGTCGCTCAACCGTGACCATCATTTAACAATTCTTTTTATTTCGCATGATATTGACGTGATTTCGCACGAAGCAAAGACCGTACTCTGCCTTAATCGCAACATGGTGTGCCATGGCGCACCTGAGGATTCTCTTAATGAAGAAGTCTTACGGAAGCTTTACGGAGATCATGTAAAAAATATATCTCATAACGACCACAACCATGCTTGATATTTTCCAATACGACTTTATGGTGCGCGCATTTGAGGCGGGGATCGCTATCGGTATTGTGGCACCGATTATTGGTATGTTCCTTGTGGTACGGAGGTATTCACTTCTCGCCGACACGCTTGCTCACGTGTCTTTCGCGGGTGTAGCTATCGGAATATTTTTGAGTATTAATCCTATTCTTTCCGCAATTGTCCTCTCGGTTGTTGCAGCATTTGGTATTGAGTCATTGCGCAACTCAGGACGTATTTTTGGGGAGTCAGTGCTCGCGCTTTTTCTCTCGGGTTCACTTGCGGTTGCGGTAATTATTCTCTCTCTCGCAAAGGGATTTAACGCGAATCTTTTTAGTTATCTTTTTGGGAGTATTTCTACGGTTTCACTTTCGGATCTCTGGGTTACTCTAGGGCTTGCCGTTGTGGTCTTTCTTGGAGTCATTATTTTTTACAAGGAGCTGTTCTTTGCTTCATTTGATCCCGAGCTTGCCGAGGCGAGTGGGCTCCCAGTAAAACGCCTCAATATTATGATGGTAGTGCTTGCTGCGATTGCTATTGCACTCTCTATTCGTATTGTTGGTGTCCTCCTTATTGGTGCTCTTATGGTGATCCCCGTAGTCTCAGCAATGCAATATGGGAAGGGATTTCGCACGACGCTCATGCTTTCGGTATTCTTTTCATTACTCTCGGTTATCCTCGGACTTTTTGCTTCATATTATTTCAACCTTGCTTCGGGGGGTGCTATCGTTGTCATGGCGCTCATCTTTTTTGTCGCAAGTCTCTTGATTGTAAAAAAGTAAAAATCCTTGCGCACGAGGTCTGCTGATGGTAAACTCTGGCTACTTACTAGTAATTATTTTTACATATGAAAACTACCCATTATTCAGCACGTCGAGCATATTATTCAGAACATGGTTGGAATATTGTTTTTTCAGTTTTGTTTTTGTTGTTGTCAATAAGTTTCGTTTCCTTATTAAAAGGGAACTTGTTGCAGATTTTAGCAGGAATCACACCTTTTTATTTTATTGTTCTCTCTCTTGCTACGTTCCGATTGACCTGTCTTCTCATTTCTGATCATATTACGCAATGGGTACGTGATCTTTTTGTTCGCGTTTCGTTTGAAAAAGACGAAGCTTCTGGAGCAGAATTTATTTCTCGTACGAAAGTGATGTATGGCCCACGGGTAATCTTGGCGCAACTTTTCGGTTGTCCTTGGTGTATGGGTGTCTGGTCAGCTTCTATTGTTCTGGTTTTGTTTATTATTTCAGTGGTAACACCATCGGGTTTGATTGGACTTTTGTTCGTCATGATTTTGGCGGTTTCAGGAGCTGCAGCTTTACTTCAAAATCTTTCAACTAAGATTACGGGAGGTTCAACTACAAGGAATAGCACGTCCTCAAATGTCTGTACTGATTGTGGGAAGTAAGACTTTTTATAAGAGAATGCGGACAGAAAAAACACGGGAAACCCCGTGTTTTTTCTGTCCGCATTCTCTTATCTCGCTTTTAATATGTCTTATCAATATGTTCTTTTACGTAATCAAGTCCTTTACCGAATACTTTTTTCCCGGGGTTAAAAATATGCTGTGGGTCAAAAATGTTCTTTGTCTCTTCGAAAAGATGGTAGACCTCATCCCCGTACATTTGCTTGAGGTAGGGGGTTCGAACAAGCCCGTCGTTGTGTTCTGCTGACATGGAACCTCCAAAAGAAAAGACGAGATCAAATACTTTTTGTCCAAGTTCCATAACGATATCACGGTCTCGTGCGTTACGAAGGTTCATGAGGGGGATAATGTGAAGGTTGCCATCGCCAATATGTCCTGCAATGGTGTAGGTGAGTTTGTACGCGCTCATCACCTCAGCAAGCTTGGGGAGGAACTCCGGAAGCTTTTCGGGGCTCACGATAATATCATCAATAAACGGCGCCGTCTTATCAGCCTTTCCGTGGTTGCGCAAGAGATTAAAGCTCTCATGACGAATTGTCCAAAATTTCTGAGCGTCTTTTTGGTTACGCATGATCTCTGTTTGAACAGGGAATTCTTTGAGGTTAGCGAATGCGACCTCTGCTTTTTTGGTTGCTTCTTCTTCAGAATCTCCCGTAAATTCTGCCAAGAGGACAAGTTTGGGGAATCCTCCGCGGAGAACCATGAATACTTCGGGGATAAAGGACAACCCAAGTTTTACAATTCCTGTTTTGAGTGACTTCACAATGTCAGGGAAAAAGCGAATAGCAAATTGGAATGTGTGATCATCGTAGGATTCAAACGTCTCTGGTTTGTGCGTAAGGACTTGCGCAACGATTTGTGCAAGGTTATTTAAATTGGGTAAAAATATGACCACCAACTTGCGGTACTCCTTTGGTTTGATGAGGGCAAATTCTATTTCAGTAAAAAGACCAAGCGTTCCTTCTGAACCTACGAAGAGTTTGGTAAGGTCAAATGTTTTTCGGTCCCATACTTTCCAGAGAGCATAGCCTGTAGCATTCTTTGCAAGTTTCGGTTCCGCCTTTTTTATAAGGTCATAGTTGTCTTCAAGAAGTGTGTGCATCTTGCGATATAGTTCACCCTCAAAGGTCGTAAGTTTTTTCTTTTCTTCGAGTTCGAGAGGGGAGAGGGGACCAAATTCATATTCACCACCATCAGAAAGTACGACTTTTAATCGCTTGACCCAGTTCTCCGTACTTCCATACGTAAGGGTCATTTCTCCTGAAGCATTGGTTCCCGTCATGCCACCAACGGCGCACAATTCGCGTGATGCAGGGAAGGAGGGCATAATAACACCTAGTTTTTTGGTCTCGGTATCAAGGTCGCGATAGAAAACACCTGGTTCTACGACGGCACGGTCGGTGGTCACACTTTTGATATGGTTCATGTGTGTCACGTCCACAATGATGGATTCATTGAGTGCACCTCCCGCCATGCCGGTACCCGCAGCACGGGCGGTGAGTGAGAGTGAAGGGTTATTTCCTTTTTCACTGTTTACAAACGTAACCATTTTTTTAATATCTTCAGCATCCTTTGGTTTCACCACAAGCATAGGATGTACTTCAAAAAGACTCGTGTCGTTCTCGTAAGGAGTAAGAGATACTTTGTCATCGATAATGTCGCCAATAAAGTTTGTCGCCCGGATTGCAAATTTTGTTTCTATATTTTTTTCCATATACACTAGTGTAGCATAGGAATACGGTGCAAAGAAAATACCCCAGCTTATTAAGGCTGAGGTATGTGCGTCGCACTGGGCGACTAATTGTTTATCGCGGGTTCCTGTTTCCATCGGGAACCTGGTTGAAGCCGTATCCCTACTGAAAATCGTCCCTCTCCACGAATGGCACCCATTTTTTCTTGTCCTCTGAAGAGGGTGTATATCGGAGCGCCAAAATCGTTGAACCCCTTGACGATGTTTTTGAGGTCACCTTTGGGGATTATTTGCGCGTGTGTTTCTTCGCGCAAGGATTCTGGCGTGTGGTCACACGACAGGTATTCTCCTGCCTTGTCTTCTAACCCCTCGAGTGGCTCTTTCCCCGAGATGCGGACAGCAATTTTCACCGCCTTGTCACCCACCCAGAACATTTTGCTTACTGCGTACAACCCTCGCCAAAAGTCTTCGGCAGAGAGAGATTGTACCTCAGCAAAAAACATGTGCTGAGTATCGGGATACAAGATCCCGATACCCCGGACCAAGTGACCATCTTCGTGACGTATCACGCAAATAGTCGCTACGGCCTGGCGTATCGCCCTGCTGTGGTGCGAAGGGCGTAAGCCCATCGGCACCGTTACGATCCTCTCTAACATTTTTTTCTCCCTAAATACTCGTCAGTGCTTAAAAGCACAAAATCAATAAACCCTGGTGGCTTATTGAACTGGGGGGAATTATATCATATTATTAGATAATTTGCAAATATCCGTTTAGTAACCCCTCACCCCTATGAGCCTGTCTTTGCGAACGAAGTGAAGCAATCCAGGAGTTAATCACTAAACCCTGGATTGCTTCGTCAGATTACTTCCTCGCAAAGACTAGGTTTATAGAGGATTTTTGTATAGGTGTGAGGGGTTACTCCGTTTACTCGTACCGCAATGCCTCAATAGGACTCTTACGAGATGCTTTACGTGCTGGATAAAGCCCAAAAATGAGCCCTATGGCGCCTGAGACACTTATTCCGAGGATTGCTGCGGATACAGGGAAACTGAACGTCCACACGATACTGGTGAATCGCGTGATACCTGTTGCGATACCCCACGAAAGCGATGCCCCTAAAATGATACCAACAACACCCCCGATGCCCGTGAGCATGACCGCTTCAAGGAGGAATTGCGTGAGGATATTTTTGTCGGTTGCACCCAGTGCTTTGCGGAGTCCGATTTCTTTTGTGCGTTCGGTCACCGATACGAGCATGATGTTCATGATGCCGATACCACCGACAATGAGTGATATTGCTGCGACCGCAGTGAGGAATATGGTGAGGACTGAGGTGATGGCAGAAAGACGCACCGCGAGATCAACTTGCGTGATTACAAAAAAATCTTCTTTGTCGGTTTCGGTAATATTATGGGCTTCGCGCAAAGTACTCTTTATTTCTCCCGCTGCTTGATTTACGAGGGCATCGCTCGATGCTTCGGTAATGAAACGGTTGAAGTATTTAATCCCGAGAACATAGTCTTGTGCGGTTGTGTAAGGGATAATAGCTGCTTCGTCAAAGTTGAAAAAATCTTGACCACGTTCAGCGAGTACACCAATAACGCGGAAATTGTTACCCTTCATTTTTATAATATTTCCTACTGCATCGCTTGCACCAAAGAGTTGCGTCTTTACCTTGTTACCAATGACGACATATTTTGCTCGTGCGCGGACATCTTCGTCAGTAAAGAATGATCCTGTCTTTACGGGGACATCAAAAATTTGTTCCATGAGAGGGGATACGCCAAAGATGGTGAGGTTGTAGGTGTCACTTTGATACGAAGCACTCGCTGCACCAAAAACAAGGGGCATCACATATTTTACGCTTGGTGTATTTTCTCGACGATTGAGGAGCTCGAGGTCACGTGGTTTAAGGGAGTCGCTAAAAATTTGTCCTGCATCCGATGGCCCTGTCGGCTCACGCCCGCCACCGACAATCACCGTGCGTGTGCCCATACCTTTCACTTGGTCGAGAATAAGGTTCTGCGCGCCTTGGCCGAGGGACATGACGAGGATGATTGCCGTAACCCCAATAACCATACCGAGAATAGTAAGGAGTGATCGCGCACGGTTGGTCTCAAGACCGCGAAATGCTGTTTGGATGCTGTGTTTAATCGTCATGGTTTTTATTTATGTAAATCACCTTCTCCCATACGTCGAGGGTGTGCTACATTGGTATCGCTTTCGACCAAGCCGTCTTTAATACGAATAATACGCTCCGCATGCTCCGCCGTCTCTGTTTCATGGGTAATGAGGATAATAGTATGCCCGAGTTCTTCGTGAAGTTTTTGGAGAATATCAATAACGATACCTCCCGACTTTGAATCGAGGTTCCCCGTTGGCTCATCAGCAAAAATAACCTCAGGGTCACAGACTAAGGCACGGGCGATAGCAACACGTTGACGCTCTCCACCAGAGATTTTTGTAGAGTCAAAGAGTGCACGATGTTCGAGACCGACAGATCGAATGGCTTTCATGGCACGCTCTTCCCATTCTGATTCAGGGAAATCAGAATAGAGAAGGGGGAGTTTTACGTTTTCAAGGACGTTGGTGTTAGGAAGGAGGTTGAATGACTGAAAGATAAAACCTAACTTTTGGTTGCGGATTTTTGCGATTTCATTAGCAGTATAATTTTTTGCTTCGATGCCATCAAATTTATAGGAACCATCAGTATATTTATCAAGGAATCCAAGCAGGTGGAGGAGAGTTGATTTTCCTGATCCAGAAGGACCCATGATAGCAACAAATTCTCCTCGATTGACGGTAAATGAAACACCGTGAAGGATTGGTGTTTGAAGCTCCCCGTCAAAATAAACTTTTTTTATGTCAGTAACTTCAATAAGTGGCATATTATTTAAGGGTTACAGAGATTTGCGTGCCTTCAGTAACACCACTTAGTATTTCGATGTTACCATCTGAACCACGGAGCCCTACGGTAACAGGAACTTCGGTTGTTGTGGTGTCATTGTTAATAACCGATACGAGCTTTACATTATTCTTTACCACAAGCGCACGAGTGGGGATAAAGAGTACGTCCGTGCGAGAAGCAGTGGACACGTCAATATTTGCCGTCATACCCGACTTGATGCGTGGATCGCTCTTGGTGAAATGGAAGGTTACTTTATAGGTTGGAACATTGTCGATGATTGTTTCAGCGGGGTTGATAGCGGTAACACGCCCTTCAAAGAGAACATCGGAACCATACGCATCGAGGGTGATTCGTGCATTATCTCCTAGTTTAATCTTTGCGATATCTGCTTCAGGAACATTGGCATCTATCTCGTACGAACTGTCAGATATTACGCTGATGAGTGATTTTGTAGTGTTTGCAAACTCTCCGGTGATAGCATCAACCTTGGTAACTGCGCCATTTATTGGTGCATAAATTTTGTATTTTGAGAGGTCACTTTGTGCTGAAAATACGCGTGCTTCTTGCGCCGTGATAATTTCTTTTGCGGTACCTGCCTTCATGAGGGAAAGCTCATTGCTTACTTTTTCAGTAAGAAGCGCGAGTGAAGCAATCATTTGGCTCTTTGTATTGATGCTCGTAACAGCAGTAGTAATAGCGGTGCGCGCAAGGGTTATGTTTGCACGGTATAAATCAAGGGTTGTGTTTGCCATTGTACAATCAAGGGTGAGGGTACGGTTAAGCGAATCAAGAAAGGTGCGCGTGAGTTCAAGATGCTTCGTTGCTTTTGCAAGTGCATCGGTAAAGTCTTTTTCTGTAGGGTTAGAGGGGATAGTATTTCGCTCGGTACGCCAGAGTTCTAAGTCTGCACCCGTCGTATAACGGAGCCAGGCGGTGTCGTTTGCAAGTTGTGTATCGCAAACAGAGAAAGTGAACTTGTAGGATGAAGTTTTAAATCCAGAAAAAATACCCGCGGTTTTTGAATGAATTGCGTCATCATTTTTTGTGAGAGCATCGTCAATGATATCAAGAATTCCATCGTAAGCGTTTGTAAGGTCTTGTTGGTTTTTTGCAAGATCAGTTTCTTTTACTGCAAGCTCTTCGGGGCGAGAACCACGCTTGAGCTCAGCAAGACGTGCCTCTGCTTCTTGAAGCGTCGCCTGCGCACTCGAGGAGTCAATTTCTGCGAGTGCTTTTCCTTCGGATACATGGTCACCAACTTTTACGTAGACATTTTGGATACGCCCTATTTTTTCAAAACCAAGGTCAACAACAGATGCCGGCTTTACCCGCCCCGTAACACTGACTTCTTGGACAATGTTACCCCGAGTCACCTTTGCGGTATTTTGTGTTGTGTCTACTTTTTTACTTCGCGTAAAAAGAAAAATTGCGCCAATTATTATAATAATACCCGCCACCCAGACGAATTGTTTTTTTGAGAATTTCATAATGGTAGTATATCACGATTTTTTGGGGAGGGAGTAACTCTTCAATGTGCTTCTATTACCGCACAACAGCGGGTGTTGCAGTGAGGCGATAGTATGCAACTTTTGCAAACTCCGTGGTGATAAAGTAAGCGACGACGATACCGAGGACAAAGCCGAGTGACCCAAGACTTGGTTTCATGAAGTGGAAGAGTTCTTGCCCAACAGTAGTGAAGGGCAGGGTAATGGTAATAATAACGGCGAGAAATGAAAGAAGCATGAGAAGCGCGGAGGGACGTACGGTGCCAAAGAACCAGGTGTGCGAACGTATTGAATAGAGGAAGACCAGCTCCGTGAGAATACTTTCCATGAACCAATGTGTCTGTAAAGACTCAGGACTTACTTTGTAGAAGGCTGCAAAAATAATGAAATCAAAAATAGTGGAGACAATACCAAGTACCGTACCAAACATAATAATTTTGCGTACATTGTATTGCTTTGGCTCATGGAGTTCTGCAGGATCAACATTATCACTCGCAATAGCTATGGCAGGGAAGTCAGAGAGCAAGTTGACGAGGAGAATCTGAAGCGGAAGCATGGGGAGGAAACTAATAAAGAGGGAAGACACTGCAACTGAATAAAAGTTACCAAAGTTTGAAGATAGAGAACTACGAATATATTTAATGGTATTGGCAAAAATAGCACGCCCTTCGCGGATACCGCGTACTACGGCGCCGAGACTACGTTCAAGGAGGATAATATCGGCAGCTTCTCGCGCGATGTCCGAAGCGGAGTCAACGACGATAGCAACGCTGGCAATCTTGAGTGCAGGGGCGTCATTAATACCTTCACCAAGGAATCCCACCTGATACTTCTTTTGTAGGAGCTCAATTATTTTATATTTTTCTTCAGGGGATACGCGCGCGAATACATTGATACGCTCGAGGGGTTCTTCACGATTGTGATCAGAGAGTGCAAAGAACTCGTGAGCAGAAAGTACTTCAGTTGGGTCTTTTGCAAGGCCTACTTCGAACGCGACTTGACCGGCGACTTCCTTGCTGTCGCCAGTAATGATTTTGATAGCGACATTGAGCTCACGTGCTTCTTTAATAGCTTGACGTGCAGTTGCTTTAACAGGGTCGACGAACGAAATACAACCAATAAAAGAAAGTCCGCTATCACTATCGGTATTTTGGCATGTATCTCCAGAAAGTTCTTTTGATGCGATGGCAAGTGCTCTGCGTCCTGCGCGACCCTCGGATGCCATCCACTCCATCACGCGCATACGGTCATCAGGAGAAATAGTAGAACTATCAATAATAGACTCTGGCGCACCACGTACAAAGAGAATATTGCGCCCAGCTTGACGTATTAGCACACTATTTTTTTTGTGTACGGGGTCAAAAGGGATATCGTGAAGGTGCGGGGAGTTGGTGACAGTTGTTTGGTCGGTAGGGTCAAGTGCTCCCCAAAGCGCCATATCAAAAGGGTCAGGATTTTGTCCACGCGAAGTTGCTGATAGGTATGATCCACCAATTGTTGCAGCGATAATAATTTCTTTTTCCTCGGTCTTTTCGTTGAAGCTAAACGTATTCTTTACGGTAAGTTTATTTTCGGTAAGGGTTCCTGTTTTGTCACTACAAAGGACTTGGATACTGCCGAGGTCTTCGATAGCAGAAAGGCGTTTTACAACGACGTTGTTTTCTGCAAGACGGCGTGCACCACGAGAGAGGGAAAAAGTCATCACGACAGGCAGTGCCTCAGGGACCACCGACACCGCAAGTGCTATGGAGAAAATTGCTAGGGATGCAATATCCGCACGCCATCCCTTGAGTGCGATATTTGCTATAAAAATAAAAAGAAGGGTACCAATAACAAGATAGAGGATGAATGTACTAAACTTATTGAGTTCTTGTTCAAATTTACTCTCCTTCTTTACTTCGCCGGTGATACGGGCAATATCGCCGAGTATCGTCTGCGTTCCAATAGCAAATATTAACCCCGCTCCGCTTCCCGCAATAACGGTTGTTCCCGAAAACCCGATATTGGTTGCTTCATAAGGTTCGGTCGCGGGGTGTTCAAGAGGAATAGACCCTTTTTTAATGGGCACAGATTCTCCTGTCAGGGGCTCTTCGCTTATGGAAAGATTTAAGTCTTCGACAATACGCATATCAGCAGGAATGCTGTCGCCTGCTTCAAGGACAACAATATCTCCTGGAACAAGTTTATCCGCACTCACGATTGTTGTTGCGTTGTCACGCCGTACTTTTACGCGCGTAGTAACATATTTTTTAAGTAACTCTACTGTTTTTTCAGAGCGATATTCTTGATAGAAGCCAAGAGAAGTATTAATGAGGAGAAAGACAACAATCATCCACCCTTCAATTATCTCACCAAGGAAAAAGGAGAGGATGGTTGCCCCGATGAGTAAATAAATGAAGGAGGATTTGAACTGGCGAAGGAATATTTGTATCGGACTCACCTTGCTTTCTGAAAGGAGGTTGATACCATATTTTTTATGTTGTTCAAGGACTTGCAGAGAGGAAAGACCACGAGCAAGATCGGTCGAAAATATTTTTGCAATTTCTGAAACATCAATGATGCTGTATTTTGAGAAGTTCATAATTATTATTTTTATTGTTTAAACCGAAACAACCGCAATGAATTGGCGATAGGAATAAAGTCGGTAAGGAAATTGTACGCTGCCGCTTTTGATGGATCAAATACACCACTAAAAACAAAATAGAGTCCGATACTGTTAATTACGGCCCATATCGTGAAGTTCTCTCGAGCAACGGCGAGGACTTTTTTTGCAATACTTTGGAGTTCGGTGATTTTTCGGAAGTCATCTTGCATGAGGACAATATCCGCAGACTCTATTGCCGCATCCGTACCAATACCACCCATTGCAATACCGACATCGGCTCGGGTGAGCACGGCTGCGTCGTTGACGCCATCGCCAACCATCGCAACCGTGCGGTCGTTTTTCCCTACATACTCCTCTAAGACAGAAAGTTTTTGCTCGGGGAGGAGTTGTGCGCGATAAGAATCAATCCCCATTTTTTCGGATATTTTCTTTGCGACTCCTTCGTTATCTCCTGTGAGCATAATGAATTCTTTTACTCCGCGATTTCTTAGGGTAGTGATTGTTTCAGCAACACCTTCACGCGCCTCGTCTTCGAGGGAAAAGAGCGCAACCACCTGTCCTTGTGTGGCAAGAAGGGTAATATTATTGCTTTCGGCAATACCGTTTGCGATAGCAGTAGATACTTCCTCTTCAAGAACAACCCCTTGTTCTTTTAGAAAATCAGGACGCCCAAGGATTATATTTTCGCCTTGTTGAGTGGTGCCCCGTATTCCGCGCCCTTCGATTTCTTCAAAAGAGCTCAGAGACACTTCTTCCGAGTTGTACTCTTTTGCATAACGGAGAATTGCTTTTGAGACTGGGTGCGTAGAGCTTTTACAAAGAGCATATGCAAAAGCGAGAGCTTGTTGCTGGTCTGTGTTATTGAAAACCTGGACATCGTTCATAGTGAGTTTTCCGAGGGTAAGTGTCCCTGTTTTGTCGACGATGAGCGTTGTTATGCGCGCAGATTGCTCAAGAAAATCTGCGCTTTTGATAATAATTCCCCGGCGCGCTGCGGTACCAATGGCGACAATATAGGCAAGAGGAATCGCAATCGCGATATCGTCTGCACATACGACAAGGACAACAGAAAGTACGAGAGCCGTGTTCCCGGTAAAAAGATAAAGTCCGATTGATATGAGTAAAATCCCGCCAATGTACCAACTTGCAAAACGTTCAGCAAGAGTCTTCATGCGTGTCTTTGCATTTTGAGAAGCCTCTACAAGCTTGACCATGAGTTCGAAGGTTGTTTCTTTTCCAATACGATCTGCGCGTACGATAATGTTCCCTGAAGTAATAATCGTAGCAGAAAATACTGCTTCGTTTATGTTACGAAGAATCGGTACTGACTCTCCGGTGAGAGAAGACTGGTCAATAGTCGCACTCCCTTTTACGACGGTTCCGTCAACAGGGATTTGTTCGCCGAGGGTTACGACAATAAGGTCACCGATAATTACTTCTGAGAGAGGAACTTCCACTGCTTTTTCTCCACGAAGAACACGTGCCTTGTTTGGTTTGAGCTTGGAGAGACTTTCGAGCGACATACTCATACGTCGTTTAGTGTAGAGATCAAGGACACGCGCCGAGGCGAGCATGATGTTAATGAAAAGAAGTGACCCCCATTCTGCGGTAACGAAGGAGAAAAAGAGAGCGATACTCGCAAGGAGGTCAACATTTACTTTTTTCTCACGGAGCGATACGAGCGCACTTTTTGCCACGGGGACAAGACCTACGACTCCCACAAAGCCTAAAACCCACACAATAAAATGTGGGGGAATAAGGTTCTCCGCATAGAGCAGGGAAATGAGGAGAAAGAGGGCAATGATGAATATTTCAGAACGAAGCTCCGTGTTGGCACTAGGTCGAGTTATATTCATACAAGAAAATTAGTGACTAGAAGAAGAGATGATAGATGAAGGCAACAGTAGGATCAAAGTTTACCCCATGAACCATTGCGCCACCGAGTCCTCCCGTAATAGAGATACTTACAAGACCAATAAGGGCGAGTGGTACGACAATCTTTGCCGTGAGCACCTTCTTTGCAAGAAGGGAAAGGGCTGTGATGATTTTCTTGGTTGTTGGGCAACGCTCAAGACTTTTTACGCATTCAGGAGCCTGCATCCATGTGATGAGGTAGGCGACTGCAGGTATTGCGAAGACAATAAGGGTAATCATCGCCCACATCTCATGTACGGGGACAATAGCATTTTTCTCAGGGATTGAACGGAACATCGCTTCAATCATTCCTCCGGTAATAATAGCAGCGAGTGCGCTTATTACGCCGACAATAGAGAGAGATGCCTTTAAGTAGAACCAAAATGGCTGGACTGTTATTTTCTGGAAACGGAGGAGCTCACAGAGCGCATAAAGCATCAAAAATGCGATAGGAAAATGTACGATGAATGGGTGCATATTTTTATTTATTAAGTGAATTCATAAAAGCCCGAGTTTTCGGACCTATTATACCATAACCAGGGTTTTTTGCATCAGCAATTTTATTTTTTAGCTGAAAGCGTTTGATGGCACGTTCAGTTGCGGGGCCAAAGGTACCATTGACGATTCCTTCAGGATAAATGTCAAGGTCTTTTTTGAGAAATTCTTGCACGTTACGTACGTCAGACCCCGATGCTCCTCGTACAAGGTTTTTAGTAAACATTATTTTTGCACTTATTGTTGTAGTTCCCTGCTCAGTATTTTTTTGCAGAGTTGGTATATCAAGTACTGTTCCTATAAGGTGAGGCGTTTCAGGTAAAATTGTCGGAGTTACTCCCTTTGGTAGAATCTGGAAGGTAAGATTTTTTCCCGCTGTCCCGTCGAACCCTCCTTGAGTAAGGGCGGGGAGAAGTGTGAGGTTGATGGGTTGGGCTACGAGATCATTGTTGAAGAAGGCAATGGTTCCCGTACCTATTGGAGACAAGGGGTTAGTGAATGCAATCGTACCACAACGGGGGGTAGAAGTTCCGTTTTCGGTGACGATAGTTGCAGTGATGTGATCATTACAGGAAAGGATAATATTTGCTCCTGTCGTACCTGTTGTCGTCCAAGAAAAGGAAAGAGGGGTTCCTTCTAGGGTGCTTAGTAAGGTTGTTGATGCGGCAAAAGAACTCGTCTGTGCTTTTGGAGCAATGTAAGGATCCACCGAGAGGGTAATGCGCTCCGTCTGCATGCCATTATAAAGACCAGGAGACATCATGGGACTAAGAATGAGGATAATATCACGGGTCATCGTATCGGTGTTTTTGAAGGAGAGAGTTACTGAACCGGAAGCAGGGAGGCTCTGGGGAAAGATTTGTGTTCCGCAGGGAAGCTCTGACTGAGCAAGCACGCTTGGTGATGACGCGGTCGTGACTGCGGTGTGGATACTTGATGAACACGAAAGAGAAAGGTTAATACCGTCGAGCAGGCTACCTGTCCAAGAAAGAAGATAGGGAACAAGTGAAGAGACTGACGTACTTGCCACCACATTTTCTATGGGGTGTTGCATAGGCGTAACTGAAAGTTGAATTTCGCGTGCGCCAGAAATGTAATCCACACTCGATGCATCTTTTGGGATAATACGCGCGGTGAATGTTTTGGTGCTTCCTGAATAGTTCCACACCGAAAGGTCAATACCGTTAGCAGATATTGCGGTAGAAGGTGTAGGTGTATCGCAAGCGAAAAGCGTACCATCTAGTTTTTTAAACTTAACACTCGTAACACAAGGAATAACAAAAGAGTAACCCCCTGCATCAGCGAGGTTCCACGTAAGTGATGCTATTTGACCTGAACCAAGCATTGAAGAACCAGCCACGAATGACATTACGGTTGGTGATGCCGCAAACGAAAATAATGGTGCGACGAATAAAATACCAGCAATTAAAATTATTTTTTTCATATGAAGATAGTATAGCAAATTAAATTTGCATAACTAAGTTTAGAGGTCGCGTCGTAGAGGAGTCATGTTCCTTAATAGGAAACTAATTTAGTGAGATGCATTCTGTCCTGCAACGAACCCTGTCGTCCAGCAGATTTGCAGGCTAAAGCCTCCTGATGGGCGGTCGAAGTCAAGAATATCACCCGCAAGATAGAGGTTCTTTATTTTTTTGGATCGCATTGTTTTGAAGTCGATTTCTTCAAGAGCGATACCGCCACTTGAGACGATTGCTTTTTCAAGAGAGAGGAGCCCTGTGGGGGTAAGTGAAATGTTTTTGAGCAATTTCACAAACGTAAGTCGTACTTCACGGGGTATCTTATTGACGATCATTTCAGGGTCGATACCCGAACGTTCGATGATTGTGTGAGCAAGGAGGGGAGGAAGGAACCCCGCGAGTGCATTTTTCCATTTTTTATTTTGCAGAGATGCAAGGTGTGCGCGGAGCGTTTCGTCGAGTATTTTTTGGTCGAGCGCAGGGAAAAGGTCGATGGTGAGTGTTGGATTATTTTGCAAAGTGTTATTAACAAGATTGCTCATATTGAGCACGAGCGGACCTGATAAACCAAAGTGGGTGAAGAGGATTTTCCCTGTACGAACCACTACTTTTTTGCCATTCTCAAAAAGAGTGAGTTTAACTAAAGGGAGCGCAAGTCCGGACATTTTGTGTGACCACTCATCCGCCGTTTTGACGGGAACGAGCGCAACATCAGGAGTAATGATTGTATGTCCAAGTGAAGCGAGCCATCGAAACCCATCACCCGATGAGCCTGTTTCGGGTCGCGCGGTACCACCTGTGGTAACAATAAATGCTTTTGCGTAAATAGTTGTTCCTAGGGTTTCTATTTTTTGAATGATGTTGTTTTGCGCTACTATTTTTATTACTGGGGCATTCGTGAGGACCTGCACCCCGTTTTTTTTGAGCTCTCGTTCAAGGGTGTCGAATACACTCTGTGCCGAATTACTCTCGGGGAACGCTCTGTTCTCAGCTTCTATTTTTATGGGCATGCCGTGGGTCTCGAAGAAATCAATAGTGCTTCGTGCGTTCCATTTTGAAAAAGGGGAGAGGAGGAATTTCCCTTTTGCCCCATACTTTTGCGCAAGTGCGCGGTTCTCGAAAGTAGCATTCGTTATATTACACCTACCACCCCCTGTAATAAGGAGTTTTTTTCCGAGTGTTTTATTCTTTTCCACGAGAATAACTTTTACCCCACTTTGTGCTGCAAAAATAGCGGCCATCATTCCCGCGGGGCCTCCGCCGATGATTGCGACATCACAATGGTAGTTATTTTTTTCTTTCATTTTTGCATTTTACACTATTTCTCGTATACTACACATACTTTTATGGCAATACCAAAAATTGGAGAGGTTAAATATAAAGTAAAACGTTCGAGCGCAGGACTCGGACTTTTTGCAGATGAACCCATTAAGAAAAATACGTGGATTATTGAATACGTAGGAAAGATTTTGAATGGGAAAAAAGAAGTTGATAATTATCCTGCAAATAAATATCTCTTTGAAACAAGTAACACAAGAATGATTGATGGGAGTACTCGCTCTAACACTGCGCGGTACATAAACCACTCATGCGCGCCAAATTGTGAAGCAGAAATTTTTGCGGGAAGGGTTTTTATAAAAACAATAAAGTCAGTTGCTGTCGGGGAAGAGTTTACCTATGACTACGGCAAAGAGTATGTTGATGAACATATCAAGCCGTATGGTTGTCGCTGTGCACCCTGCAAGCTGAAAAAGTAAATAACTAGGAAGGAATTGCCTTCCGGAGAAAGAAAAAATGGCTTACGCCATTTTTTCTTTACTATGGGTTAGTATAAAAATTGCCCACGCAACAAAAATAAGTAATGCAGAAATGAGGAGAGGGGAAGAAGGCGAAAGTACTGCTGCAATAAAACCAGAGATGAGGGGAGGAATAGCGCGCGCAAGAGATTCGATACTGGTGTTGAGACCCATGATCTCTCCTTGTTCCGACTGCGACGCGCTTTTTGAAATAGTGCTTTGGATATTTGCCATAGAGAATCCATTCGCGATAGAAAGGAATGGCGCAATAAAGAGAAGCTCCCACCATACCCCCGTAAAGAATTGAAGTAAAATAAAGATACTCGTAGCAAGAAGGCTCATGCGAAGAATGTACGTACTAGTAACGGACGGTGGTACGAGACGCAAGAGGAATCCTTGCGAAATAGCAATCCAAATACCTACAAAGGCAAAATAGTTACCGATGGCTTGTTGGGAAAAATTATAGCGCGTGATTAAAAATACACTAAAGAACGTGGTGAAAAAAGTGAACCCTGCTTGGAAGAAAAAGTTGGTGGTAAAGAGCGCTCGAAGTTCGCGCATGTGAAAAGCGCGCAAGATGTTGCGGATCGAGCGGGTGAGAGTGATTGGTCGATGTACGAGATGTTGGTTTGTCTCGGGTAAAAAAAGGATCACGGAAACCGCATTGATACAGGCAAGTGCTGATGCAAACCAAAAGGGTGTTGTCGGTCCGAACCAGGATACTATCGCGGGGTTTGAGAGTGTCCCCCCTAGAAAGGGACCCACCACAAATCCCATACCAAAGGCTGCACCAATAACGCCAAAGTTTTTTGTGCGATCGGACTCATGAGAAATATCGGCAATCGTTGCTTGGCTCACTGAGATAATACTTGAAGTTACTGCGTTTACTGCGCGCGCAATAAAAATGAGCAGGATACTTTTTGTAAGAATTCCGAAACCAAAAAGAAGGTACGAAACCGCACTCCCCGCAATAGAGGCGAGGATTATTTTCTTTCTTCCAAATCGGTCCGAGAGCTCTCCTAATATAGGGGACATAAAGAATTGCCCTATAAAATAGAGCGCAAGAATAAGTCCCATGAGGATATATCCTGTTTCCGTACTGGTACCGACCGGTAAGAGGTAGGAGGGTGAGTTTGGGTTTGCAAAGAGGGAAGGAATGACGGGAATCAATATTCCAAAACCAAGCAGGTCAAAAAAAATAGTGATAAAGAGAATAAAAATTGGAGATTTTAGTTTTGAGCGCATAAAATAGAGTATAGCGTATTGTGTTGGTTTTGCGAATTAAAGTAAAAACGCGTGGAGCACCGAAGTGCTCTACGCGTGAGGAGGTGACAGGATAAAGAAATCACTGACGTAGCCGGTCGATTTTTGCAAGAAGTTCCTTGGTCGCACCGTCTATTCTTTGGAAGGTTTCGAGAATATATTTTTCCGTATCGGCTTCCTTTTTCCCAACTCTCTTTACTGTTGTGTCGTGACTTTTTGCCGCGAAGTTCTGGATCGCCAGTAATTCCTGACGTGACTCATCATCTGCTACTTCGCTTGTTATCTGGGCAAAAAGTTTATTGATAGCTGCCGTCTGCCCGATGGCATCTTCTGAAATTGCTTCAATTATTTCAATTATTCCGTCCTGTGTTTCCTGGGTAATTTTCTGCAAGTATAGCGTCATCCGTTTTATTTTTTCGATGAACGATGACCTATCGCGGTGTGGTCCAAGCGCATCGATAAGATTAACCTGTGCCTCAAGACTTTGCAGAGAGAAACGAATAAACGTTTCTAATGTTTTGAGCGTATTCATTTGGCTGTCCTTTTTCAATTTTTTAAAATTACCGTGTTCATTATAGCATATATTTACCTTAAATGTCAAATTTCTACTGTTAACATAATCCCCCCATTTGGCAAAGCCAAATGGGGGGGGTGGAAGTTACTCGTGGAGGTACACGAGATGAAGACTTGAGACCATAAACTGATCTCCATCAGGCAAGTGTATTTCACGAAGCATCCGGGCACAATACTGGGTATGCCCAAGTTTGCTATCGCACGTACATTGGTCTATCTCTCCAACAACGGTAACCTGTGTTCCCATTGTTACCTTTTTTGGGTCACTGAAAAAAGCCCGTATCGTCAGAATGCCACGTATGGACAAGGTGTAAGAGATCTTTTTCATTTCCTCCTCCTTTCCGAATTTACTCCCTCACATACAATGGTGAGACTTTTAATCATGTCGCGGTCAATCGTTTCAGTCATGAATTCGAGACGGTCAAAATGATCGCCAACAATTACGGTATGAGTTCGGGTGTTCCTGTCCCATGATCCCGTTTCGGCAACAGAAGAAAGGATGAGTATTGAGAGCCCATCAATCCTCAAAGAAACATGATTGAGAACTCCTCCTTTGGTATGGTGAACCCTACGGCACGTTGTCATACCCAAGATCGACTTGATCCGATCGGGGAGGTCATCGCGCTCCTCATTAGAAAATTCGATAACAATCTTGTCCCCGGTTTTTGCTGTATAGACAAGCTCAATCATTTCGCGATTCGTTGTCGCGCGTTGACCCCGCGCTCTTTTTTGTGGTTGTTGAGTAGGGGGCCCTGGGTATTTAGGTTTTATTCGCATTGTGCTCTCCTTGTGTAAAGACCTTCTTGCCACGAGTTTTGTCGTGGTGCCATAAAAACTTTTTCTGTGTATACTATGATAAAAATTTACAAAAAAGTCAAGTTTTTAGAGTCAAACAAAAGCCCCGCAAAAGAATATCCTTTCACAGGGCGAATTCAACTACTCGGGTCTCCCATACTTCGCAAGAGAGTAGTTTCCATGTGCTTTATCATGAGTTACTTCTTTTCCGAGCCATGGGGGCGGAACAAAAGCAACGGCTTTCTTGTTGGAGTCGAACTCTACTTCGATCTGCACATACCCCGCATGTGCACCGTGGAAAATGTTGAGCTGGTAGTGAATACCATCGTGACAAATGAAATACCTGCTTTTTCGGAGTGAGCAGTCTTTGGCTTTTTCCCAGAGTAACTTGAAGGCTTTTCTCGCGATTTCAATTTCATTTTCTGGTCTTGATATACCACTTCCTGTTTTCATTGTTATCGTAAAGATCGTCCTTTCTTGAGTATGTTCTTCTCGTACGCGGGTCCTCTGGTCATCTTCAATGTATCCTTGGATAATGAGAGACATAGGATGTTCAAGAAATGTAGTTGCGAAAGGTAATTTTGTGAATACCGGTACAAACCTGCGCTCGTGCTCAATGGGTATTTTTCCTAGGGTACTTTTCGTTGTCATGAAGAACTCCTTTTTTATTAAAACTAATGTTTACGCTAACATAAATTATGAGAAAAAGATAGGACAATTTATAAAATAACGATCCAAAAGAGAATGGCAATAACAATACGGTAGATCCCGAAAGGGATAAAGTTATGCTTCTTGATAAAGCCAAGAAGAAATTTAATACTCATGATGGCAACAATAAAAGAAGTAACAAAGCCGAGAGAGAGGGCGCCAAATTGGTCCATAGAGAAAGAGGAAGCATTTTTTACAAGGTCAAGACCGCTCGCTGCTATCATCGTGGGGACTGCAAGGAGGAAAGAAAATTCGACAATCGTTGTACGGTTGAGCCCAAGGATGAGTCCTCCTACGATTGTTGATGCGGAACGCGAAAATCCTGGAATAATAGCGAGGGATTGAAAAACTCCAATGAGCGTTGCTTGTTTGTAGGAAATATCGGTTATCTTTGCTGTCGCAGTAGCTGACTCCTTGTGCCAAAGTTCAAAGATAATGAGGGCGATACCTCCCAAGAGAAGTGACCACAAAACAATCGAGTGGTTTCCCATGAGATACGTTTTTACAATATGATAAAAAGCGAGACCAATAATTCCTGTGGGAATAAAGGCGACAATAAGTTTTTTAATTACCTCAATATCCCAGAGCGTTTTCCAGTAGAGAACGATGACTGATAAAATAGCACCAAGCTGAATAATAATGTCAAAACTCTTTTGGAAATTAGTTGCAGGAATTTTAAGAAGTTCCCCTACTAAAATGAGATGTCCCGTGGAGGAGATGGGAAGAAACTCGGTAACCCCTTCAACTACTCCTAAAATAAATGTGTGCAAGATATCCATGGGGAACATTATAGCACATAATTTATGCTCCAATGAATTCGTCGATTTCTACTTGGTGGTCGTGGACAAATTTTTCACAGTTTCCTAGTGCAAGTATTTCATCTTTGTTGTACCCCGCACGGTCTTCTCCTGAGATGCGCGAAATCTCTTGCTCAACCCAAAGGCTTGTTATTGCAGGGTTGATATTGTGTCGCCCTGTCTCCGCGATCAACCCAGAAAGAAGGGAAGGCATTTCTAATTTTTCTTTATAAGAGCGTTTTGAGGACAAGGCTTGCTCTATGTCGGAGAGGGTAAGGAGCTCTTCAAGCGTGATGCTCACGTTCAAGACGCTGGTACTTATGGGGAAACGCATTTTGAGGTTGCGGTAGTTATGATGTTTTCCTGCGATACTTGCAGCGATTTCAAACCCTTGGTCGATAAGGATTTTTTCAGAATTTTCTTCATGAAATTCAAGAATATCCGCAAGGGTTGCTTGAGAAAGGTCAAGGTGAGGAAAGCGCTCTTTAACGGTAGTTAGATCCTCTTCGCTGAGTATTTTTATTGCGGGAATATAGCGCATCGTGTGGACATTGTGTTCGCGCAAATATCCATGAAGGGTTTTAGTGTCTTTTATTCCCTCGAAAACATGCCCGGTTACTTTTTCAATACGGGCGAGGTACTCGGTGTTGCCCTCGTCAAATACTTCTTTGCAAAGCTGACTATCAAAGTCTGCATCGAAAAAAGTATTATTCAAAATAGAACGGGGGATAGCGCACTTTCCGATATCATGGAAGAGACACGCACGAAAAAACTCTTGAAGAGGAACCCCCTCGGCTTCTATGAGTTGGGAGAACTTTTTATCTCCTGCCTTGAAAAAATCTATTTTTTCTTTTGCAATACGCAGTGTTTCTACGCAGTGATGCGCGGTGTGTTCGTCATAACAGTCCATGATAGCAAGCATTTCCCAGTCATGGTCAGTCATCCACGGTTCATTTTCGAGGGCTCTGCCATAACGTTCGTGAACACGAAGAACCTCTTTGGTTAAAAGATTTTCTTGGGAGAGTCTGGACTCTATTTCTTTGTAATTCCCGTTTCCTGAGATTTCATATGCACGTGGGCTTACTGCAGTAGGTTTTTCTCTGGGCGAGGATTCATGTTCAAGGTTTTGTAGTTGCACCTCAGGTACCATTTCAATCTTCATATACGCAAATTAAACCATCTTTTTACTTAAAACACAATATCTTTGGCAATCATTAAAATCGTCTTATGGTAACTATGGCTGTTGGGTGTACTTTTTGAGATTTTCTTCTATTTCTGCCCATTGTTCATGTAAGCCAACATGGTTTCTCTTCATTTCTCTTCCGAATTCACCAAGTACCTCTGGTAAGCCTGAGCCGTTTTTAAGTTGTTCTAGCATCTTTCCTTCAATAAGGCGGGCGTACTCACCCCTGAGATTCTCGGGGAGAATTCCTTGATCAGCGACAATCAAATGAATTGCCTCAAAAAGTAATTCATCAGGCGTTATTGTTATTTTTTCATCAGATAACTTTTGAGCGATTGTATGAATTTTTTCTCGTGCAGAGTCACTTATTTTGAAATGAGTACTTGCACTCTCAATCTCCCTTTTTGTCTTCATTGCTCCACGGTGAAGAATTTTTGTAAAAACTATAGGTCGCTCTTCTGGGATACTGACTTCAAATCTTTCTTGGTTCATATAGGTAGTATAGCTAATTTTCCTCAATAATAGCTTTTCACATTATCTCTCAAATAATTTGGAAAATTTAAGCTTAAGATCTCCGAAGAGATAGATGATTTCAAGGATGCCAAGAGTGTGAATAATAAGGAAAATAAAAAACTACACAAACTGACTTCGTTTTGCGGAGTGCCATAGTGCAAGACCTGTCCAAAAAATACTCCAGATCACAAAGCTGTGGGGAACGGATAATTTTTTTCGGTTTGTTATTGCCTTGTTATTGCCCATGGTATGGTTTGTGGCGCCGAAGGAGGTCGATGATGTAATGCCCAACACCTGGGGCGAGCGTGCCGGACACACCTTCTTTTTTTTCGGGGGTTGCACCGATAGTGAATTTCCACTGTTGTGCATATTCATTCTTGTTATTAAAAACAGATAGACCTTGACCCATTTCATGCCACCAAGTGGGAAGATCAAAAACTACCTTTTCTCCGCACATCTTGACATTTGTCAGCGGACGCTTCATCCAAGTATTGCTTCGGGTATCAAACTGCAAAATCCCCAAATCTACAATGTTCTCATTTCCGCTCATGGGGATACCCTGGAGTGCCCCGAGGTAGACTTGATATAGAGGATTTCCAGATTGATATCCAACCAACTGTACAACATGTGCTCCTGCCGTTTCCATAATGCCTTCTCCTTGTCATGTTAAAGAACGATAACTAGAGTATACAGTAGTATATTTTTTTTTGTCAAAATGGTTGTCCTTCGAGTACTCCTTTGAAGTGCGACATACTTTAAATATCTTACACAGAGTAGTGAGGTGTTGTCGTTCCTGCAAAAGAAAGAATTTCTCCTGCGGGACGGATAACAATTAGTCTTTTTTTCCATGCCTTGAGAAAGTTGGCGGTCGAGATTTGCAGTTGCCCAGTTTTAGCCGCGGGGTCATTATAGTAAAGGGTACCGTCAATAATACCGTCAATTACCACAAGATGGGGGATAGTGCTCTTGGGGTCGAATTTGTAATGCACGGAGACCATAACTGGCCCGTCTTGCACGTACTTTTCTAGCTGTGCAAGCGCAGCGCTGGAACTTAAATCGGAAAAATCATAACTGGCCCCATCGAGCCCATATTTTTTTGCAATGCAATATGGGGACAGCCACCATTGTTTCATGAATAGTGTGGTATAATTCACACTATGCCACGTAATGCAAGGGTTGATGTAGGTGGAGAAATCTACCACGTAATAAATCGTGCGAATGGACGACTCCAGATTTTTAATAATGATGAGGAATATGAACTCTTCGAGCAATTACTACTCGAAACGAAAGAACTTTTTGATATGAGCATCCTTGCATATGAGCTAATGCCGAACCATTGGCATCTCGTGCTCCATCCAAAGGACGATGGTGACCTTGGTAAATTCATGCATCGATTGAGCAATGCACATACAAGAAAAGTACATGCGCGCACAAGCACAAATGGCAGTGGGCATCTGTATCAAGGGCGCTACAAATCATTTCTTGTTGATTCAGAAAATTATCTTCTCGCAGTTATTAAATATGTTGAACGAAATGCTGTGCGTGCAAAACTCGTTAGTCGTTGTGAGGACTGGCAGTGGGGAAGTGCATGGAGACGTATTTATGGAACAGTAGAGCAAAAGAGGCTACTTGATCAAATGCCCGTAGAAACGCCAGGAGATTACATAAAATGGATTAATGAAGTAGACAAGGCTGATGATTTAAAAATGATTCGTGCCTCAGTAAACAAAAGTATCCCTTATGGGAGAAATAAGTGGGTAGAAAAAATGGTAGCAAAATATCATCTTGAATCAACTTTGAAATATCCCGGGCGCCCAACGAAGGGAGTTTGAGTAATTGAGGAATATTACAACACACGAAAACCAAAAGAATGGTGGCTGTCCCCATTCCCAATCTTCTGCGGTGCTTAGTGCTTTGGTCATAGCGATGCTCCTGAGTAAAAAAGTTCAAAATGAGTTTACTGAAACTCACGCCATCTTTTATATATCATAGAAAAAATTATTTGTCAAAATTCCATTATGGCTCACTATCTTGGAACCACTTTGAGGTATATATTCAACATATGGCTTACGCAACAAATCCAAACACAGCAAGAGTTCATGGTGCAGAGAGATAAAAAAACCCGCCAAACTGCGACGGGTCTAGTAGTTACTTTTGGCGAATTGATGCAAACTTAAGCAGTTTTACGTGCGAGTTCTGTTTTTAGGGGGAAACTATCTGAACACCGACCATTAAGTTCTTTGTGGTGAACTTCACAGCAGGGAAAGGCTTGAACCGTTCCCCAGCAGTTGTGCCAGGTGAGGTGGGTCCTCGGTTGATCACAATTTTCATGAACACAAATCCCTGGTGATATGATGAGACCTTCAGGGTAATAAATTATATTTATACCGAGACGCTTACCTTTAGTGCCAAATGCTTTGTCAATTAAAAGTTCAACCTTGTTTTCAGTGGTTGGTTCTGGCATTTCGCTTGGCTCTAAATGAGCAAGCTCGATACCTTCACTCAAAAGCAAAAAATCTTCTTCTGGTTTTGACCAGCCTCTCTCTATCCACTCACGGATTATGTATTTCCCCGAGTTTGTGAGTTGCCATTTTGGAATTGATATTTTTGCAAAAGGTTTACTGTCTTTAGTGAAGATCTCGGTAATTATCCCAACTACTTCGTACTGGTGCATCCAAGTATCACTTTCTGACAAAGCTTTGACTGTCGAGCCTTTTAAGAGCCTCATAATTTTCTCCTTGAGATTTTAGTTCATTTAGCCATTTACATGATAATGACCACCTAACACAAATACTGCCATAAATTATATTTATAGGCAAATAATTTTTGTGTTCGAATTTGGCTTCTTTTTATGCAGGAAATTCCCATGAAGGAAATGTTTTCTTGTTTCTGGATCCGCACCTGGGATATTGCTCAGAAAGGGGACTATAGAAGAGAGAATTAAATTTTATGTGTTAAAATACCACTATGAATAAGGTCAATATTTATATCGACGGCAATAATCTCTATCGCTCTGCAAAGGAATTGGAGTACGAGATAGATTATAAAAAGTTTCGTGGATGGCTTCGTCAAAAATACAATCCAACGAACGTCTACTTGTTTATAGGACTTGTTCCCAGCAGAACATCCTTTTATGAATATCTTCAGGAGTGTGGTTTCATTCTTATCTTTAAGCAAACAGTTTCGTTCGGGGGTACAATTAAGGGGAATTGTGACGCAGAGCTTGTTCTTAAAACGGTATCAGATTTTTATACAAAAGCATTTACCTCTAGCATTTTAATTACAGGAGATGGCGATTTTGGATGTTTAGTTGAACTAGATTCCCTGTGGTCTCTGCCACAGGGCTCCCTGTAGGAAAGTTTGAAAACCCTCGGTTTTCAAGATAATCTTGTGCGGAGCCCTTACGATACCCCGCCGATATGGAGCGGTAGCGGAATGAGGGGACAGCTCTGCTGCGGGGAGGTTCATTTTTTGCAAACCAACAAAGTAATGAATTGCGTCATTTCTCCAGACGAAAAGAAGTGTTCTATTTTGCTTAAGAACAAAAATACAGAAATAACTTTTTTGAACGAGCACTACCACAAGTTTTCTTCAAGGAGACAAAAAGAAAAAGCCCCCGATGCAGACGAATCTGCATAAGGGTCTCTTTCGTAGTGATAAATATAGTATACAATGTTGCATGTAAATTGCAAGCATAAATACGGTAGGTTCGAACTCCCTTTATGGAAAAGGGGTCAGGTACCTTTAATTTATTGCTCCGCGGGTCTTGGTCGAAATTTACTAATCAGCGTCCAAGATGTGACCCTGCTGAGTCAGACATAATTTTTACGCATAAAAATTATGATCGCATCTCGCCTCTGGTCGAGACCATCCATTTTAGTAGTTGAAAGCTCTGCGGGTCTTGGTCGAAATTTGAACAGGTAGGCCCAAGGCACGAATCTGGTGATTCGGGAGGGTCCCGAGTTACAAATTTGCTTTGCTGATTATATCCGGGATCGCCTCTCCCCTCGGTCGAGGCCATCCATTTTAATAGTCGAATACTCAGCGGGTCTTGGTCGAAATTTACTAATTTCGACATAATTTTTACGCATAAAAATTAGGATCGCCTCTCGCTCTGGTCGAGGACATCCATTTTAATAGTCGAATACTCCGCGGGTCTTGGTCGAAATTTACTAATTTCGACATAATTTTTACGCATAAAAATTAGGATCGCCCTTTCAGGTTGACCATACCCGCTAGAAACAGAAATAAGAAAAAATCCCCGAGAAGGGGATGTTTTCTTATTTTGCTCGCTTGGCAGTCTGCGTTTCGAACTTTTAACTGGTCAAAAGCAGTAGGGGACACAGAGACTACAGTGAAGGAAGTTAGGTACCTTTTGTCACTGGTTTAATATGTTACAGAAAATACCGTCAGTATCGTAATGCTCGTTATATAGGAACGTAGAATTTTGTAATGCCGTCCTTACTCCCCAAGAAGGATCCTATATAGGTCTGCCTTTCTCTCGTCACCTAACGCAACCTCTATCTTTTCTGTCGGCTTACCCTCGATTAAATTGAGTGTTTTGGTGATCTTGTAAGTGGCATCGACTAAATCTCCATATTTTGCATCTTTTATTTTCTTCGATAAGTTGGAGAGCGCTCGCTTCCGCTCTTCCTTAAGTAGTTCGGCAATAATCAGGATCTCACTACTTATAGAACTAGCCCCAAGTAGCTTCTTAGGGGTTCTTGCTGTTGCTGGCGAGTATCCGGCGTCACGCATAGCCTTCGCTACATTGCCACCATTTGCCACCAAATTAGTTAAGGCTGCTTTTTGCCTGACCGAAGCCTTCTTACTTGTTGTCTTTTTATTCATTCACTAATTATAGCAAAACGCTTAGTTCTGTGGCGGTTTAATCTTCTCCAATTGATGATTATCAATGTGCCAAAAGAACATAAGATTGTGCCCTCGGCAGGACTCGAACCTGCAACCTTCTCGTTAGAACCGAGCGACACTATCCATTGTGCTACGAGGGCAAAAGAAAAAGCCACCAAAAAAGACCGCGATTGATTACGGTTATCTGGTGGCTATTCTTTTGCTCTCAACTTTTTCATTGGTAAATCAAAACTATCATTTTCTGGAGATATTAGCAATTCGCTCATTCCCTATAAATAGACCCATAATCTGAGGCAAGCTGACATAAAAATGTACTAGTTGGTGAAGATAAAAAAGGTCAAAAAAGACACCTAAAGCCAAGGTGGTGGCCAGGGCCAAGGAGGTATCAAATCTCCCAGTAAAAGTAGCGCCAAAGTTATCAGTATCAGGTGCCCAATTGGATGAGTTAGAAGTTCCTTCATCTATTAAAGAATACCCTGCGGAAAATCAAACAAAAACACGTACAACATCAAACACACAAAAGGAACCATAATTACGGCAATTATCGCTGGCGCTAAAAACTGCCAAGAGCCAGCAGTTCCATTTTTATGGCGCCCATAAAGAACGTACACTGTATAAAGGAGCAGAGGAGCGGCCACGAGAAACTGGGTGACGGTCATTATCAAAAATACCGGCTCAAAAACATCATCCCACCTCATAGAAATATTCATAACAACCCTAAAATAGTCATTGAACTAGATTCCCTGTGGTCTCTGCCACAGGGCTCCCTGTAGGAAAGTTTGA
>JAVHQE010000150.1:0-1673 GCA_036170975.1 Minisyncoccota bacterium
TTAAACAATTTGTTTTACGAGTTCGCGCAAATCTCCTCTGAGGGTCGGCTCCTGAGACGCTTCGAGCACCACGCGGACGGCCTCATCTTCAGAAAATCTAGTAAGGGCACGGCGAACAACATCGGCCTTGTTGGCTGCGTTGCCACTTTTTACTTGGTTATCAATGAACTTTTCTAACTCTGGAGAGAGGGGGACAGATAAGGTAGACATGTATTTATATTATTACTGATATGATAATATCATATGAAATTATAGGATAATGTCAAGTAGCATTGTTGTTTTAGATGATTCAAAGGTTTGGGTTCTGTGTTCCTCTCTATGAGTCACTAAATAAAAAAGCACCCACAGGAATTTCTTCCGGTGGGTGCGAGGATGCAAAAAACACTAAACAAATTTACACAACGGGGATATCTTCTTCAATTTCCCTAAAAAGTAACAACGATTTATGTACAAAGTCGTGAGTAAGGGGAAGATTGAGATGATCTCCTTTGTCCCTGAGCCGACCTTCTGCATCGATAGAAACCCGTGGGAACTCCTTGATAAGGGGCTCCACGAGACCAAGCGTTGAAGGGCTCAATCCTCCGGCAACCCCCAGCCCAATAGGCAAGTTCTTTGCTGTAATTGCCCTCAGGTAACCCCTCAGAACCTCAGCGTCGAGGGGTTTTTCAAGCCCACGACTCGCATCAAGAAGTACGTGATCGATCAACCCTTTGTATTCTCGCTCAATTTTATCTGCAAGCACTTTAGGGTCATTCCCAATCACGTCGAACGCATCGGCGCCAGCCTGAAGAACGATAACGCACTCCTTCCATTTTGCCTTAACTTTCTTTATCGCTTCCGGCGAAGGCCACACCATATTGAGCTGGAAACCATGACAAAGAGTCATTGCAAAGCCCCGCACGTCCATAAGCTGTTCATAAAGAAGATGTGGCTCTCTTGTATTGAAATGAACAAGATTGAGAACACGCGGGTCATCAACAAAAATGCTTCGCATTTGTAGCTCTGACGGACATCGACAAGGGAGACGATGTTTCTCTCCATTAATTGTCTTATGACTCGCGAGAACACCAACCATGAGCTTTCTGTTTGTGCCAAATGGTAATGCCCTCAGAACAGATTTAACCTGATGACGACTACCAAAACCAGTAACACCAATGTACGACAACATATACCACCCCTTTTCGTTAATGAACCAACCACTATAAAAACATATAAATCTATATTTTGCAACCCCTATTTCACCTCCAACACAACAGGGCAATGGTCCGAACCAAAAAAACCAGCGAGCATCGTTGCTTGTTTCACGCGAGGCAGAAGGTCAGAAGAAATGAAGAAATAATCAATCCGCCAACCAACATTCCTTTCACGGGCTCCTGTTTTCATATCCCAGTAGGTGTATATATCTTTTTTTGTAGGATTGAGATGGCGAAAAATGTCGACATAACCGTGGTTTACCAGTTCATCAATCCAGGCACGCTCTTCGGGGAGAAACCCTGTATTATTTTCATTTTGTTTTGGGCGGGCGAGGTCAATAGTCTCGTGGGCAGTATTCACGTCACCGCAAACAATAATCTTATGCCCTTTTTTATGAAGTTTTTCAATAAACGCCAGAAAATGATCATAGAAATCAAGCTTGAAAGCGAGGCGCTCCGATCCGCCACCCCCATTTGGGA
>JAVHQE010000151.1:0-1670 GCA_036170975.1 Minisyncoccota bacterium
CAGCCGTTACGATAACATTTGGTAACGGAGAATTGCCTTCTAAAATTGTTCCTGAAATTTCGGAAGTAGTTTCTTGCGATTTTGCCATTATTGAAAATAATACAAGCAGAACCACCGTAAGCATTTGGTGAACTCCGTCTTGATTTTGTAAAAAAACGGATTATTTTTCGAAGTTTCTCCAAAATGTTCAGAGAACTTTGCAAGACTTAGGAGAGAGCTGTGTTACAACTTGGGTTTTGCAGTTTAAAATTGTGCGGAAGCAGTTCAGCCAGGTCTTTGCTGTAATCCTTGTCGTAATTATGGACATTGTTCAGGAAGAAGATCATCCACTCGCGGAAGTTTACCCCGCTTGCCTTGCAACATCCCATCATTGAATACAAGATCGCTGCATTTTCTGCTGCTTCATGATTGCCACAGAACAACCAATTGCCCCGACCCAGTGCGATTCCCCGGACCGCATTCTCCGCCAGATTGTTATCTATCCTGAGGCGTCCATCCAGGTGGTAACGGGTTAATTTGTGGTAAATTCTATGCGTGTATTTGATAGCTTGCCCAATACGACCTCTGGGTAAAACTTTGGGATATTCATCTACCAACCATTTTTCAAAGGCTACCATAATAGGGTAAGATAACCGACAGCGCAATTCGGCACGATCTTCATAGGAGAGCTGCTCCTGATCGGCACGTCGCTCCACGTCATAGAGCAGGCCTATTTGTTCCAGCGCATAAGATGCCCTGGCTTTATCCTCCTTCAAACTGTCCGAAAAATGACGCCTGCAATGTGCCCAGCAACCAATTGGTAGAACCCCTTTCTTGTTCTCGTAAATATCATATACTGCGTAAGCATCTGTCTGGAGTACCCCCAGAAAATCTTTAAACAATTGCAGCGCTACCTTTTGTGCCCGGGAACCCTGATCGTAATGGAAGAAGACCAGGTCCCGCATCACCGCTCGGACCATCCAGATATATCCTTTTATGGTTTTGTGCTTTTCATTATCGATAATCGGGATAGTGGTTTCATCACATTGGACATAATCAGAACTTAAAACCAGATCCATAAGCCTGTAATAAGTTGGTCGCATCAGGTCGGCTACCTCCTTGAACCAGCCGTTGATGGTGGCTGCTGAGATATCTAAGCCTTGTTGCAGAAATATCTGCCTCTGGCGGTAAAAAGGAAGATGATATACGTATTTATCAATGTGGATATCGGCTAGAAGAGTTGGTCCGGCGTAGCTTTTGGCTATTGGAAGTACAGGCATCGGAGCCGTGATGATTTGCTTTTCACCCTCAAGGCTCTTGTCCTTCAGAACATATTTATGACGAATGATCCTGCGTACATACCATCTGGCCGGATCGCGTTCCAACACTTCAGTGATCTCCGGTTGCAGCTCAGTCCACTTTCCCAGGTCAAGATTATCCGGATAAATGTGACATTCTTCTCTTGGAAGGCTTTCCGGTAGCGGTTTGCGTACAGGATGGTCATTTACCTTTAGAAGAACACGGATTGTTTTGTACTGCTCGATCTCCTGCCTGGCACTGGTGGCAAGTTTCTCTTCTTCCGGGAGTAGGTCGAGTCCTTCAAAATCGAGGCACCTCTGCAGTGGATCCTCATTGATAAATCGTTCGCTGGATTTGCCCCAAATCTTCCGTAGAAGCATCTCTACCTTTTG
>JAVHQE010000152.1:0-1655 GCA_036170975.1 Minisyncoccota bacterium
TGGTGAGGGTCATATAAATAAATTCCTATTACGACTAAAATCAAAAACGCCCAAAGGGCGCTTTTTTAAAAAAAATTATGAAGTGGGCTCGCCATTATGAGGGAGCCAATCGATGAGTTTCTTGCGATGCTGGTCAAGCGACCAGAGGTCACCGTGGGTAAAAAGGGGCATATGTGCCTCTTTGAACTTTTGCAAAATAGCAACGGTAACATGAGGAAAGCCCTTGGGCATATTCTTATTGTACGATTCCAAAAATTCAGCCTCAGAAATAAGGACGGGGGCATCTTTCATGTTTTTCTTTTTGCCTATCATTTTTTTAGAGTACCATAAAATATGACGAAAATCAAGGCTCTGTTGCTTCGTACCACCCTAAGTTAAACATGTCAAAAACTATAAAATCTACAAAAAAAAGACCGAGGTTATCCCCGGTCTTGTGTAACTAGCATCATCAAAAAATGCTACTCTTTCTCGATTTCCTCCAGGAGACTTCTGTTCCGTGGGAAAGAACTCATATTGACGTGGTTGGTCCCTTTGTCAAACCAAAAGGTGACTCCTTCGATTTTGCCGAGTTCTTTTACTGAGACAAGATTCAAAATAGCTCCCCCATCTGGCCCCCGCATCAATACCATCGTTGAGTTTTTAAGAGCACACCCCTCAACTACCACAACAGCATCACCCAGAGAAACACCTACCACCGAACCAATCTCCAAACGACAGTTCCTTCCAATAGACAAAGGAGTATTGTCAATGCCTTCGAGTATTGTTCCATAAACTTCAGTTCCTCTGCCAAGGAAGGTTCCCAGAGGAACACCCCTCCCCGCAATAACACTTATTGCAAGTGGGTCAATACGATCAATGTAGCAAGGGCGAGAGCCAACATAGCTTGGCGAAAAAGAAACTCCATGACGAAATGCTGAAAAATAAATGCCCCTTGCAACATCTTCTCTGCTGTGGGGGATGTCGCCATACCATACAACCCGGGGAAGAACTTGTGAAAGCCCTTGCAAGTTAATATCGCCAACCTTAAAGGTACCCAAGCTTAGTGCGTAGAGCTTTAGTGTCGCACTTCCTACATCAAGCGGTGTGTGATCATCAAAGATGAAGGTAATGACAGGAAAATCTTTCGTCTTCACCTCAAAAGTCAGAAAGTCTTTGAGTAGGTTTTGTGCGCCTCTCAATGCCTTGATATTTGCGTGGTTTTTCCCATCACCTTCGAATGGTGCAAAGTACTTCAATGCTTCAAGTACCCTCTTCGCAGTCAATTGGACATGTTGCACTCCGTGCATCGGAACATTCAGTGCATGCATCAAAACCGTCGCCGATCCCCTATTCTCATTCATACCATTCACGACAGGATAACGCACGGTTGCGATTTTCCCATCGCCCGTATGCACTGCTCTTCCAATTCCCCACAAAACCGGAGATTGCCAACCTTTTGCCTCCTGCAAGCGAGCGACAAAAGCATTAAAATCAGCAACCGTTTTGATACCGCCCCCATCAGACTTTTCCATGGATATCTCCTTCGTAGAAACGATTAAATAACAAAAAGCAAACCTCGCTATTTATAGCACAATAGAAAACGTTTGTATACACATTTCACTGTAACCCCTCACCCCTATGAGCCTGTCTTTGCGAACGAAGTGAAGCAATCCAGG
>JAVHQE010000153.1:0-1611 GCA_036170975.1 Minisyncoccota bacterium
GCCAAAACTCCCAATTCATTCCTTCGCTCCGCCCCGATCGGCAGGATTTTAAGAAGGGGTTTCAGATTTTCGATGTTTTTGTTTTTTATCTGCAAGAAAACATACCAGCCGAAAAGAAGAACAGCTGCCACCAGCCAAAAAACAAACCAGAATTTCCAAGAGTATTTTTTATGCTTACTTATAGCGTTTTTCATAGGAAATGCCAAAAATAAGATGCTTAATGTTATATACCGCTTTTAACAGCTTAATTTAGCATATTCGAGGCGTTTGTCAATTAGACGTACAGGATGAGTACATAGGTAACACTTTGGAGATTTCCATGGGCGTTTGGTATCCGAGAGCTTGGTGCGGCCTATGAAAGTTGTATTCAATGAGCCATTCAGTGAGCTTCGGGTTGAAAACATTCGGATCGGGATTGAAATTGCCCAGCTGGATGAATTCTTCTTGGAGCGTGCGGTTGAACCGCTCGTTGTTGGGATTGTCGTTGGGTGTGCGGACTCGAGAATAGTATTGCTCGATTCCAAGTTTGAGGCAAGTCTCTTTGAAAAACTTTTCAAACTCGGTGCCGTTGTCATGTCCCACTCTGGGAACCCGTCCGTCGAGGAGATAGTACAGTCGCAAGAGAAAATCTTTCCCATTGAGCGATGATTTGTTTTTGTACATCCGGGCGTAAGCCACTTTTCCGTATTTATCGATGGCGGTAAAGATGTATCTTTTCAGACCGTTCCAGTGAATAACAATCGTGTCGAGGCAGATGATGTAGCCCGAGGTTTTCTGGTACCAGTGAAGTCCATGGAGGTTGAGTTCGGTAATGCGCTTCTTTTTTTGGGAATTCCGGCGTTTCCGAGCCATTTTAGCGGTTTTCACGGGATTGTAGTAGAGTTTCTTTTCTTCAATCACCTTTTGGATCTTCCAGGAAGAAACCTTTTCCCGGTAGCGGTTGAAATACAATTTCTCCAGCTTCATTTTCCCGTAGCGGATTTTCTCTTTCCGAAGCTTCACAACCCTTTCCCATTCGGTCGGAGAGATTTCTCTCTGTCGCACTCTTTTGGGGGCTTTCGATTCATCCTTTAGCAGATGGAGGGTGTAAAGATTGTCCTCATCGAATTTCCCAAACCATTTGTAGAAAGTTTTTCTCGAAATTCCGAAATGGCGGGCAGTCTGGGTGGCATTGGCTCCTTGGTGGTAATAGATTATCCATTCCAATCGGAGTTTAGCGGGTTTTGGGATTTTCAGGATTTCGGCCACCTTTCTCCATCTTTCGTATTTGTCTATTAAGAAGAAGACCGGCGTACGCCAAAATTTGATTCTGGGCATGAGAGTTCATTAGGATTAACTCGTAAATTTAGCAAAATCGGACAATTTTGTTAAATCTTGAGTGTTACCTATGTATCTCATCTTGTAGGCCTTTTAAACTATGTGCACTAAAAAAAGAGCTTATAAAGGCTCTTTTTTTAGTATTATCTAAATTCGCAATTGTATCTTCGCTACTTCTTCATTTTCCGCCTGATAAACGCCGGGATCTCCAGTTCGTCGTCTTCGTCCTCGCCGACAGAGCTGACTTTCGATTCAAAACTGATATTTCTCTTGGGCTTGGGAGCAACTTTTTCC
>JAVHQE010000154.1:0-1584 GCA_036170975.1 Minisyncoccota bacterium
TTGTATATATAGGCGGTATCACGTTTGAACGTGCCCGGTATCACGTTTGAACGTCAAAATTGTTGATAAAGCAATAGGGCTGCTGCCTTGGCGGCGGTATCACGTTTGAACGCTAATAACTCAGTTATCTGTGGAAAATGTTGATAAGTGGCCTCCCTCAGAAAACGGAAAAAATTACACGCTAAGGGTTGGCTAATAGTTGCAGCAGCGCCAGTTTAACCGCCGCCGGCAGCGCCTGGCGCCGTTTTTCCGCTTTAAATGACCCTCTGCCACCCCACCCAACAACCGCAGCTTTGCAAACCGAATTCCTTTGCTTTTCCACCCTTCCGCGCCTGGCCTGTTTTCCGGTCTACACAAAGGTGTCTTGGTACATTTATAATATAAACGCTAAGACTGACAGCCAGACCTATTGCTGCAAACCTGGCTTATGGCTAACCACCGTTAGCTTTTGATTCGGTTTCTGCTGCAGGCCGCGGCCGAGCCGGCGATCCTGGGGACCGGGCGCGCGTCCACCAGCTACCGGCAAGTTCGAGCCTGGTCAACCCTTAGCGTGTAATTTTTTCCGTTTTCTGAGAGGACCCCATAAGGTCGGGAGCGGTCAAAAGTGAAGAGGGGCGGGATCCCCCCCCTCATCAATTCCCCTACCCTGGGAGTACCTGGTCTAATGGGGTGTGGGTTATGTTTAATGGATTGCGCTGCGCCAACTTCACCTTAACAGCCGGGGCGGAAGGCTCAAGGATAAAAAGACCATCCTCGAACCTAGCCCGCAACCCCGGCCAAAAGCCTTGTATACTCCGCAGGATTATTTTTAACCTGGCGCGGGTGACTTTGTCTTGAACCTGTTTCGTACCTAACTGCTCAAAGAGCAGGTAGTCCGGGAATTCAATGGCCTTGGTCAGACTGTTGACCCTATACGCCAGGAAGCGGTAGAAGTCCAGCGCCAGCGGGTTGTTTTTGAAGGTCCGTACAACTTCCAAATCAAGCGGCGCCGCGTGTTGATGAATATATTTAGCATAGTTCTCGCTCAACACAATACGCCCCGAGGACATGGTTAGTTGGTCCGGGTTTTTTACGTCAAAAAAAAAGTCCCGGCCATCCGATACCAGTGCGGAGATCTCCGATCTCCGCGCCAGCTCATGATTTACAACAGTAAGGTCAATGCGGCTTGTGACATAATTAACAAGCTGCTTTATCAGCTCACGCTCCGCGCCGCCGTGAGTGTAGCCTAATTTCTTCGCGTATTCGTAGAAACTCCGGCCAACATCTATAACATTGGTGTTCTTCGTCTTAACCTCGGTATCAATAAATATCTGATTCATCCGGGCATAACAGCCGGAAGGGATTTCATAGTTTAAGTGTCGGCTCACAACTAACTTGTAAAGGTTATTCTCTTTTGTCCAAAAGGCCGGATTCCCTTTTAGGCGCTGCGCCGGCAAGCCAAACACCATAAAAATGTTCGACGAAAAGCCGATATCCTCCGGCTTCAATAGCTCTTTGAAATGAACCCGCTGTGTCGCAAGATGCGCCGCTTTGATTAATGATTTGGTCATTATCCCCCCTGACCAGTCAGGATGTTGTAATGTG
>JAVHQE010000155.1:0-1571 GCA_036170975.1 Minisyncoccota bacterium
AGATACGATAAGGAATATCAATCTTGAAATATCTTCAATTCCACAGCTTCATGAAATGAAGAATATTCTTGGGAACTGATAAAGTGGTACCTTCCTACGGAAAAGAAAGATGGGTACTGCAAAATGGCAGAAAATGCAATTTCCTGTACGACGAACTTCTTCCCCTTTGCCAACCCCACCGCTTGCTCCTTTTCCCACCTCTCGTTGTTACCTGTCCCAAGAGGAGACCGTCCTATACTATGTTCCGCTCTTCCCACGGTGGGATTAAACGAAACCGAGCACCAGTATCGGCTCTCCTCGTTTGAAACAGTACTGTGTTGTGCGCTCCTTCGCTTCGCTCAGTCGCAGCCAGCAGCTCTGTTTTGTGCCTATACTGAACTATTATTATGCTCTCCGCTCCAGTCGCAAGGGGAGCCCCCGTCCCCATGCCTCCTTCCGCTCCGAGCATTTTCCCCTTCTAACGGAGCCGCCAATACTAATCAGAGAATAGTCTACGCCAGCATCGTAAAAAGGCTTTTTACGACGTGGCAAGAGGAGGGCGGCTCCTTGTCATCGCATAAGAGCTCCTTATGCAACGCCATAGTGCGGGGAAAGGGGAAGATAGCGGCTCCTGCTTTCAGCTGTCGCCGCTTGTCTTGTCAGTTTTGATTTATTTCGTCTGCCCTTTTTACATCATTTTTTAACCCTCATAGCAGCGGTGCTGGTACGGAGGGGGATCGGATGATCGCACTAGCGGAAAAGTGTCAATAAATCAGCAAAATGGTAACCGCTTTATGAGCCCCTCCCACCCAAAACAGTAAGGTTAGCTCTTCCCCCTTCCTTCGCTTTACTCCCTTTAAGGTGCATGCTCTTTCCCTCGGGCAGGGGTCTCGGGAAAGCTCAGTACAAAGGCTTATACACCTCATAACGTGGGCTCTAGCCTCTCACGTCTGGGGGCTGGCGCTACGCTCCTCAGATTTATGGGGGCGCGCCCCCGCCTTCGGCTCCCCCCACTGCTCACAAGGCGGGTCTTGCTTGCCTACATTGGCCTTTTTTCTTATAAGCAAAGAATTGTATTCGTCGCTTGCTGCCCCCGGCTATTCTATCCCGTCCAGCTTGGGAGAAATCGTGACAGCCTCCTTTGGGAGGGAAAGACGCCTTCTAATAAGGCTATTTGAGGCTTGGCAAGCCTATCTTGTGTGGCGGCGATTATATCCCGCTCGGAGAGCTCACCTATACGAAGTAGCTTCTTTCTGGTATGCGCCGCCAGTTATTGTCGGGAGGCTTAATGAATCTCCTCTACGCTTCCCTCCTTTTGGCATTCATCATTCCAGTCAACCGCGGGGGGGCAGGCACGCCAGTGCAAGCAAGAGCTAACCCATACATTACAAACCCAAATGCGAACAACCTGCGTATAAATATCATGTTCTTTTTGCTGGCGCCAACAAAAAGTATTAGGACCTCAATACACATACTCATAATTAGGTTTAGCATTCCTGGCCTGCTCCCACCTGGACGTCGTTCTGTCCTATTTCTCCAGTATAAGGGTCGAAAAGGTTTGTCAAAAGGTGGGTAAATAGCCTGTATAAAAA
>JAVHQE010000156.1:0-1569 GCA_036170975.1 Minisyncoccota bacterium
GGAAAATGTTAGCGTGTCTTTGGGCGACCTTAGCTACAATCCGGCGAGTCGCGTCGTGACCTGGAAGGTTGGGGAGGTCGGCCGTTACACCGGAGAAGATTTGCCGAAGCAGGGAGTGGCCTTTGAGCTGTCTCTCGTCCCGACCGCTCCACAGGCTGGTAGCGAAGCATTACTTCTGGAGCATATTAAGATTTTTGGCAATGATAAATCCACGGGCCAATTTTTGGAAAAAACGGAACCAAACCTTACGACCAACTTGACTTACGATGCTTTGGCGAGCGGCAAGGAGAAGGTAGTGAAATAACGATTAAAATTAGCAGTTGTTAGTTAGCGATTAATAGCTGATCGCAGAAAAAGTTATAGAGATAATTTTAAACCGTCCGTAAGGGCGGTTTTTAGTATGGTCTATTCTTTTTATGTCCCTGTATTGGGTCAAGACATCTGACACACTGGGGTTAAGTAAGAATTAAGTATTTGAAGAGGTGTTTTCCCGCCCAACGCCCAGTGCGGTCTTTCCGTGTTGTACATCCGCAAATATTGGGCGAACTTGTTTCGAAGCTCTTCCAGGGTTGTACCATAACCATCCAGTGACCAAAACTCTTCCTCGTCGATTCTGTGGCTTCTCTCGACGTGTCCATTCTCGGTCGGGCGATGTTTGTGAGTAAAAACATGATTGATTTTGTTCCTTCTAAAATGGGCTGTGACTCTTTGCCCAAATTCCTTGCCGTTGTCTGTCTGCGCGGTGCGGACAGTGAAAGGTGTCTGATTCAAAATATTGTCTAAAAACTTGATAGTGGTTTCTTGGTCAAGGTTACGGTGAATTTCAACATAACGCCAACGTGAGACAACATCAATGGCCGTGTACTGAAAGAGCCTTCGCCCCTCTAAACTTACGTATTTAGTATCTACCTCAAGCAGATCTCCGGGCAGCCTGATTTCCGCGAAGTTAACACGAGGTTTCTTCGCCCTTCTCTTTCTTGTATGATAGCGAACAATCAATGAATGGCGCTTCAATATCTTCCAGCAAGTTTTACCCGAGAGGTTGACACCCTGGTTTCTTAAGTAGAGTCCAATCTTTTCTTTTCCCCAACGGGGGTTGGCGCGTTTAACATTTAAAACCTTCTGTTCGATTCCCCACGGAGTTTTCTTGGGCGAGCGTTTTGGTCGTCGAGAAAGAGATTCTAAACTTTTTAGATTCCACGGGTCGTATCTTCTCCTCCAACGCCAGAAAGTGTTGTAGGAGATGCCAAATTTTCTGCACACAAGCTTGGCGTTGCCGCATTCGCGGTAGGTATCCATCCAAGCTAATCTTTCTCTGGCCTCTGTCGTAAGTTTAAGGGAAAATGTTTTGATCATATTCCCAAAGATTACGAGATCATCCAAGTAATGAAAAGAGCCACTGGCAAACGATGCTAAAAACGGACTGGCCATACGTGTTTGACTGTGTCAGATGTATGGTACCAATACATGCTCTTGACAAAATGAGAAATGTGAGGTAGGATGAGGGGTGGAGAAAATACACCGGAGTCCTGACTTTTCCGCCGAAGACGGATGTCCGCCAAGGGACGG
>JAVHQE010000157.1:0-1563 GCA_036170975.1 Minisyncoccota bacterium
AATCTCCTGGCAAAGCCCTAAATAAACATCCTCGGTAATACCCAAACGCTTCATAAGGAGTACGGCCTTGCCTTCATCAATCATCTTTTGTGCCACTTCGACTTGCTTCTGTATATCACCAAAAATCTCAAGGTAAGCATTAAGATTCTGTGTCCCCTCTGCAATTTTTAAAACCGACTCCACGAGTTCAAGCACGCTCATTTTTTTATTAACGAGAAGCTCGTGTGCCTGCTTGATGGTAATATTTTTGATATCCATAGTTTTTAAAAATTAAAGGATCTTTTTTACCTGTACATGGTTCCCTTGTCGTGAAGGGGCACCCGCAAGAATATCTTCCGTAAACAATCCTGCCTCGTGGGGATTAGCATCCTCTCTCATGACGTTGCGGAGGGCTCCTATTTCTGATTTTTCAATACCCATCTCCCCTTCTTTTATTTGTGAGATATACGCAAGAATTCCCTCTAGGTCATTTCTGAGGATTTCTTTTTCAGTATCGGGAATAGCAATGCGCGCAAGGCTCGCAAGGTGCTCTACGTCTTTAATTTCGATTGTCATATTGAGCATTCTACCATGGTTTTTCTTATCGTGCGACTTTTTTAAAAACAACAGCAAAATCCCCCATGTATACACGAAAAACCCAACCGTTTTAAATGGTTGGGTTTTTCGTGTATACCCACGCTTTTTTCTAAAACTCCCGCACCTTCGACCGACAATCCTTAGAACAGTTGAGGAAGGTCTCCCCTGCCTCACAGATGCCGTTACCACAGACGGTAGGTGGTGCGGTACAGGGGACGGTAGCGCTGGAACATGCTTCGATGACGTTGCCCGTGTAGGTAGGGGTTGGACAAGTACCGTTGCGGAAACCAGGTTGTCCGGTGAGCTTGCTTGGTGGGGTGGTGCAGGTTGCAGAGGATTGGCAGGAGCTCCAGGCGGTTACGTTTGGTGTGGTACAAGTGAGGACGACGGGGGCGACACAAGCACCATTTACAATGGTGTAGCCTGCGGGACAGGATACGAGTGGAGGGAGGGTTGCGAGGGTTGCTCCCGTACCATGCTGAAGGAGAGACATAGAGAAGGAACCTGTGCTTGATACGGGTTGTGAGAAGGGGGTTGCTTGAGGTTTTGCTGTAGGGAAGCCCAAGATAACAGCAGCAAGGTTTTGTGCCTTGGTTACTGCTTGAGCGAGTAAGGTTGAGTCTGCGGGAAGGTTCTTGTAGTTCAAGGCGATGCCAGGACCGGTGACATTGATGTCAAGGGTTTCTCCTGCGGGGAGACCGCTGACAGACCACCAAGCAGTGATGTTACAGCTTCCTCCACCCACGGGGAGAATACAGCCAGCGCCTTGGAAGGAGACGATGGGAGGGACAGGGGTGCAACTAGCACTTGCTATTCCAGAAGTGCGGGCTGGGGCAGTACAACTAGCTGTTGCACTCGTTGGTGCGGGAGTTACCGCTGGAGGGTAGCAGGTGGTACCCGAGAGGGTGTAGGTGGCAGAACAGGAGTAGGTGGCAGTGGCAGGTGTCGGTGCCGGTGTTACCATCGGTGGAATACAAGTGGTACCCG
>JAVHQE010000158.1:0-6840 GCA_036170975.1 Minisyncoccota bacterium
CAGACTTTCCTACAAGGTCCCTGCGGCAGAGACCGCAGGGAAACGAGTTGTACCACTTTTTAGTACTAAACACAAGCCCCATTTGCACGAAGTGCAAATGGGGCTTGTGTTTAGTACACCATTCTCTCTTCTTTATTTCTTGAAGGGGATGCCAAGGATATCAAAGAAGCCTTCTGCTTCTTTCTTTGTTTTCGCTGTGGTAACAATAGTTACTGCCATACCAAAGAGATCCTTTACGTCTTCATCAGAAGTCTCGGGGAAAATTGATTGCTCCTTTACACCGAGGGTAAGATTGCCGATTTCATCAATACTTTTTTTGTCATATCCACGAAAATCACGCGTACGAGGAATAGCAACATTAATAAACTTATCAAGAAAGCCTGTCATGCGCGCACCACGGAGGGTTACCGCAACACCAATTTTGTCTCCTTCGCGCACCTTAAATGCAGCAATAGACTTCTTTGCAGCACGAAGTGATGGTTTTTGTCCGGTAATTTTCGCAAGACGTCCCATAATCATTTCATTGCGATTCTTGTCTTTTGAACGGCCGGTTGTTGCAGAAACAACAACTTTTACCAAACGAGGGGCTGCAAGTTTTGCTTTGTAGCCAAACTCTTCCTTCATGACATCAAAAGCGGTTGCTTGTTTTTCTTTTACTGATTTCATAGTATTAAAAATTATTTGAGTTCACTTCCACTCTTCTTGGTAACACGAATGTTCTTTCCTTCAATCTTTTTGATGCCGACCCGTGTACGACCACCTGTCTTTGGGTCAACCACCATCACATTTGAAACATGAATAGGCATCGAGCGTTCAACAATTTGACCAGACGCCCCTTTTGTACGTGGTTTCTGGTGTATTTTTGAAACGTTTGCCCCTTCCACAATCACTCGGCTAACAAGAGGAAGAGCCTCGAGTACCTTACCCTTCTTCCCTTTGTCTTTTCCTGTAGTGATGATCACATTGTCGCCTTTTTTGATTTTCATGTTAGTTTTTCTTATTGAGGGTAGCGAGATTAGAAAATCTTACACCCAGTTAAATACGATTCGTAGATGCCAACGAATCGTGACTTCAAATTCTCTGTTAAATTCACTGAGAATCTTTTCTTACTATTATGTGACTTTATCATAAAACTATTCATAATACTAATTTGAAATCATTTAACGGGGTAAATAAATTATAGTCGCTTCGCTCCTTGATTTATAATACTTCTGGAGCAAGAGAGCCAATCTTGTTATACCCGATTTCGGTAATCTCACGAGGAATCGGTCCAAAAATACGGCCTGCCTTAGGTTCTTTTTTTGCCTTATCAACAATAACTACCGCATTGTCATCGAAACGAATATACGAACCATCTTTGCGACGATATGCATTACGCGTACGTACAACGAGTGCGGTCAATACATCCTTTTTCTTAACCGACTTTCGTGGCTCTGCAACTTGAACAGAAAGGACCACCAAATCTCCAATCATCGCATAGCGTTTTTTTGAACTTCCAAGAACCTTGAAAACGCGACCGATTTTACCACCGGAGTTATCAGTTATTTTTACGATTGTTTGTGGTTGGATCATAGTAGTAGTTGTTAGTAAATAGTTGATAGTGAGTACTAGATTTTCCCAAGGACCTTAAAAGATTTATCTTTTGAGATTGGACGGCATTCTTCGATAGTCACGTTATCCCCGGTCTTGAAAGCACCTTCTTCGTCATGGGCCTTATACTTCTTTGATATCTTCATGTACTTGCCGTACTTTGGATGCTTTACGAAACGGTTCACGAGAACTGTAACGGTCTTTTTCATCTTGTCTGAAACGACAACTCCCTGAAGATTCTTTCTTGTAATATTACTTTTTTCCATAGTGTTATGCAGTTACTTCTGAAGTATTATTTTTGCGAATATTTAGTTCAGTTAAAATTCGCGCAATCTCTTTTCGTGAAGTTACTGAAACCTTCACGTTCTTCTTGGTACTTCCCGTAATATCAAAACGGAAAGCGCGAACAACCTCCCTCTTTTCACTAAGAAGCTTCATTAAATCCTCTGCGCTTTTTTTCTTATATTCGTTCATACTTGTATTCGGTAAAACTTTTATTAAACTGTCTGCTCGCGACGTACAATGCGTGTCTTCAAGGGAAGCTTTGCTCCCGCTTTGCGTAACGCCTTTATCGCTGTTGCCTCATCGACCCCATCAATCTCAAATAACATACGGCCAGGGCGAACTTCAAAGACATACCCCTGCGGATCACCCTTTCCTTTACCCATACCCATCTGTGCTGCTTTTTGAGTATAAGGTCTATCAGGGAAGATACGAATCCACATTTTCCCAACCTTGGTGATCGTACGGGTAATTGCCTTACGTGATGCTTCAATCTGGTTTGATTTCACCCGCGCAGAAGTTTCTGCCTTGAGGCCAAAGGAGCCAAAAGCAAGGGTAATACCGCGTGTCTCAGGAGCAGCAAGCTTTGCCACGCTCTTGCGTGCATTTTGCCATTTTCTAAATTTTACTTTCTTGGGAAATAACATGATGGTATTTTTTAATTTTGTACTTCAGTGACCACAAGCTTCTTCTTGGCATCATTAAAGATTTGACCTTTATAGATCCAAACCTTAATACCAATAGCACCGTAGGGAAGGCGCGCAGTATTCTTTGCATAGTCAATATCAGCACGGAAGGTCTGAAGAGGTATCCCCCCACGACGAATCTGTTCGTAGCGGGCCATTTCAGCGCCACCCAAACGTCCTGATATTGCGATACGTGCACCCATAACTTCGCGGTTCGCCATAACTTTTTCTATAGTTTGTTTCAAGATCATGCGAAAAGGGAGACGTTTCTCAAGTCCTTCAGCAACCATTTCAGCAACAACTCCTGCATTTGATTCTGGTGAACGTACTTCTTCGATATCAAGCTTAAAGTCTTTAGGGATATCAAATTTATGACGGGTTGCTTCTTTTAAGATATCATTTTTAAGCTTTACTGAGCCTTCTCCTGCACGACCGATAACCATACCAGGGCGCGCTGTTTTTACAATAATACGAAAAGTTTTTGCATTACGCTCTATGTCAATCCCTGCAATGTGGCTCCCGCGAAGGCGTTTTTCAAGAAACTTACGGATAAGAATATCACCCTTGAGGAATTTTTTATATTCTTCCTTCGCTCCAAACCAGCGTGACTTCCAGTCACGGATGATTCCTAAACGATGTGCATAAGGGTGAACGATGTGTGTCATGAAAATAGTTTATAGTTAATAGCTTTTAGTTTTTAGCTGGCTTCTTCTTTGGTTTTGCCTCGGCCTTTACTTTTGCAAGTGCAACCTTTTTTGAAACCTTAGGTTCGTCAGCAACAACTACGTTGTTTTTTCCTTTTGTTTTTTCAACCTCAGTATATACGGCAAGCTCAAGAATGATGTGACTCGTGTGTTTGTGAATAGGCGATGCTGACCCATGAGACTTTGGCATAGAGCGCTTGAGGATTGTACCCTGATCAACGCGAACTTCCTTTACGAGAAGGTCTTCTATCATAATCTTGTCATTCTCTTTCGCATTTGCGATTGCAGACATAAGAAGCTTCTTCATAGGACCCGAAGCACGCTTAGGAAGCATGTCGAGTTCTACTAAAGCGCGAGAAGCGGTCTTCCCTTTGATAAGATTTGCCACAAGACGAACTTTACGTGGCGCTTGACGATAACTTTTTAAAACAGCTTTCATAATTATTTCTTTTTAGCAGCCGGGGTTTCAGATTTTGCAGCTTTTGCAGCAGCGATTTCACCTTCTTTCTTTTTCTGCTCAAGCTCCTTTTGCATCTTACCTCCATGACGTACAAATTTCTTTGTAGGGGAAAATTCTCCGAGTCGGTGTCCTACCATCTCTTCGTTCACACGCACCTCAATATGAACCTTACCGTTATAGACACCAAAAAGAAATCCCACCATTTCAGGGGAAATCTGACTTGAGCGAGACCAGGTCTTGATCAAGGGTGCTGTTGACGCACTTTTCCCTTCAATCTTTTTCAAGAGTTTAGGGTCAATATGTGGTCCTTTTTTGAGTGATCGTGTCATATAAAAATTAAATGGATGGAAACAAAACAAGCTCGGAATGAGCCTGTTCTGTATCTTATCAGATTGAGGAATATAGTCAAGTATTCAGGGAATGTTATTAAAATAACACTCACCAAACAATTTCCCAATGCTCATTCCACGCTGTTTATTTAATGGAATAAAATCTTTTCCCCTCCCCCTAAAACTCCCGCACCTTCGCCTTACAGTCTTTGGAACACTTAAGGAAGGTCTCCCCTGCCTCACAGATGCCGTTACCACAGACAGTAGGTGGTGCGGTACAGGGGACGGTAGCGCTGGAACATGCTTCGGTGACGTTGCCCGTGTAGGTAGGGGTTGGACAGGTACCAGTGCGGAAACCAGGTTGTCCGGTGAGCTTGCTTGGTGGGGTGGTGCAGGTTGCAGAGGATTGGCATGAGCTCCACGTGGTTACGTTTGGTGTGGTACAAGTGAGGACGACGGGGGCTGAAACTTGGACACCGACAGAAGCGCCGCCAACTGTTGGAGCAAAATCAATCCAACCAACCACCCCAGCAATTCCAGTGCCATCTGCACCGCCCCATGCCAATCCCGAAAAATTATTACCCGAGATTTTTACGCCCCTTCCATTCCATACAGGAATACTATCATCAGAAAGCTTGATCCAACCGTCCCAACCACCTACTGAACCAACTCCAGAAAGTGCACGTGCCCAACCCGTTACCTTGCCCGTTGCCCAGTCAACTTGTGCAATAGGACCTGTGGCACCGCTGAAAGGTGCGAACGGAGGTGTACCTGTATCTAAACGATTAAAACTAATCCAGCCGATATTTTCACTCCATGCATTTCCAGAAAAATTACCTGTTCCGCCGGTTGCTCTATTCGTGGTATCGAGATTTACCCCGTAGGAAACAGCCGATCCGTCATTGGTACTATTGAAACTAATCCAGCCGATATTTTCACTCCATGCGTAACCAGAAACATTGTCGGCAGTTCCCGCCTCTGCTCTTTGTGCGGTAAAAGAAACTGGCTTCAAGATATATCCAACGCAAAGGATACCGAGGACAAAAAATACCGCGAGTAAATTCCCTACATGCTGAGAAGAAAATATTTTCATAAGATAGTAACGGGTGTTTTTATGAAATGTCGAATTTCTTTAATAACTACCACACAAAGTCGATCTGTACATTTATTCACAAAGATATGTCCTACAGTAAACCGTTGAGCATCCTGTTATAACACCAATATCTTTTGCTGTAGAACCAGCGGGGCAACTACATCCTCCAGTCTTTGAATTTACCACCCAGCAAGCGCCCGTATATGCGCTAAGCTGAAAAGAGCCAGTACTCCCTCCTGCTCCTCCCTGACTTGCCCACTTCCCCGTCTTCGCAATATAATAATCGTCGGCATACACCTTACCGTAACCACTCGCAAAAATTGCGTCTGTCACATACATACGCCATTTAGTATCTGTAGAGTCAAAAAACCCTGAATAAGAAGGACTCATCATAAGTGTCCCTGCATCTTTATTGCCTGGTCCCTTAAAGTGAATACCCGAATACCCACCTTTGTCTCCCTGTACCGTAATTGCTCCATAATTACTCTTCGCACCACCAACAGTAGCAATGATGTTATTATTGCTTGTCATCATTATTCCTCCACCAGTCGTTAACCCTCCTAAAACATTAACGTCAGTCGTGTTTGTTCCTATTTTTACCGTTCCTCCTCCCCCCCCAATATTAACATTCCCCGTAGCTGGATCTGCTGAAAAGATTGGACTCGCTTGAGGACTAAGACTACGGTTATAGCGAATCTTCATTCCACCATTGAAGTCCCGGTAATCATAGCAGATAGCACCTTCATCGGTATTAGTACTAAAAGAACCGCCACAATCGAATCCTGTTAAGGTCACATCACAAGAACAACGTGGGGTTAAAGGTGATGACGTCATTTGCTCATTTCCACTATTTGTGTAGGTATATTTTAAAACACTACCCGAAACAGTAATATCTGATGTCGTAAGGCCCCCCAAGGTGAGCTTCCCTGCTTTTGCCTGTGCAGTTGCACTTACATTAATCGGTGCTGCCACATTGCCCGTAGGAGGAACTGCTGTCGGAGCTGTCCATGCAGATACATAAGAAACTCCAAAGGCGAGAAAGAGGGAGAGGGCGACGACTTTGAGAGCTGAGATGATTTTTTTGACCATGGTGATAATAATTATTTTACTGGTGTTAATATAGGGAAACTGGAGGTTGGTATATTTTGCTGAATTTCTATTCCACTTGCTGAAAATTCCTTCACTGTTTTGATGTTTTCTGTAGCGGTAACCGTTACAAAAGAACTCACTTTGATATCTGCCACAGTAGCTGGTGTGCGGGTAAATGGCTCAGGGGGAGTTGCTGGTTGTGCAATGCCCTTGCCTGTCTGCATTGCTTTTGTAAATGCTTCCATTTCAGACTGCATGACTTTTGGGTCTTTTTGAGTAAGAGCGACAATCTTGGTGTCCTTGGTGATAGTAACCGTGCGTTTCGTAAATGCGCCGTCATCAAAAGGATTTACTGATTGAATATCAACAGAAATGATATTGCCTTCTACTTTAGTAACGGTACCTGCAACCATGCGGATGTCTGGAGAAGTCTGGAACATAGCACCTACACCACTTTCTTCTACGAGTTTCCTTGCCGCGTCGAAACCTGCTTGGTAGGTGTTTGTTCCTTCGTTTTTCGATGCTTGCTTAAGGTACGCAAAAGTGACTCCAGTACCGAACAAAACACCGAGAATAAGTACGCCGAGATATTCAGTAACGTGAGAAG
>JAVHQE010000159.1:0-6774 GCA_036170975.1 Minisyncoccota bacterium
AAGGCTTATCTGGTGGGAACTGAGGGGGTCGAACCCTCGACAAACGGATTAAGAGAAGAAAAATAAAGAAATAAGTCAATTAAATCAATAACTTATTTTTAGTGCGTATCAAAGTGCGTAGTGTAGTGCGCTGCGACTGTGCGTTTTGCGCTGCCAATTTTGCCAGGTGTTAGTCTCATCAATCAAATCATTTTCAAACGCGTGAGCAACGGATTCAGTATCCGTAAGTCTGTAATTTTGCGTTGCCAGCAATTGTCACAGCACGCACATTAAACGCTGGCGCTGAGCGTAGTGCTCGCAGGCAACTGTATTTTTTTCTTCCGCTCTGCCTCACGCTGTTGCCGTTGTCTGTCACGCTCTGCCTGCAGCGTGTCGCGTGCGCGTTCAGCATTCTGCTGTAGCCCTTTAATGCGTGACTGCTCTGGCGTTGGCGGCTTGGGTGTTGTTTGTATTTCGTGTAAGCGCATCAAGTATTTATGCGCCCGCTGTCTCCAGTTTTCAGTACATGTGTAAGAGTAGCAGCGACATTCATTGCAAACCATCACTAATGCAGAGTGTTTTGCATCTTGCTATCTCACAAAGCAACCGCTGGTCAATGGCACGTTTTCCAAAAATCGTAACCGCAAATTTATTATTGAGCGTCTTTGAGTTGCTTTTTCGCATCATTCGCCTACACGACGCATCAACAAATAGCAATTTACTTCAATTCTGAACATCTAACTCAACTCATCGTACAAATCTTTGATAAAGTCGCTATTTTGTAAAGGGATAAAAATGCTCGCTGATTTCAAGTATATAACTATTAATTCCAATGCTGCCCTAGTCGAGAAATTTATACTTGAGGCCATTTTAATTCCAAGACTTAAAGTTATCGAATGGTCAAAAATAACAAAACAAACGCCAGGTTTAAAAATTGGATATCCTGCCCAACATATTGCCTCATTACTAACAGGTGTGGAAGGAAAGCGCACTGCTGCCAGAGGAGATGACCTGGCTGATGGATCTGAAGTCAAAGGGTGCAATCGACTTGATCAATTAGATACATGCGGCAATTGTGGCAACAAAGTATTACGCAGTGAGTCTACGTGTAGTGATTGCAATTCAGATGATATCCAACGAAAAGATGATTCTAAATGGCTTTTAACTATCAAGCACGAAGATGAGTTACTTTTATATACAAAGACAATTGATAGGATAATATTTATATTGCTTGATTACCCAAATTTTGAAAGAAATGACTTTGATACATTAAGCATTAAAGCATTTGAAATATGGCCTAAATTTAACCAAACATTTTGTCAATTGGTGAGCGATTACTACAATGAAATATATCTAAAACACATTGAAATGGATCCAAAAAAGACACCAGCACCTAAGAATTTTTGGCCGTATAGTTTCCAGTTTTACAAATGCAAGCCAATTAAAACTTACGAATGCCTAATAAAAAATATAAACACATCACCCGTACTTACGACATTGAGATTTACGGACCCACGTATCGATAGAAGCACGATAGTTCCCGAAAATGTGCCAACTCAGATTTTAACGATGGATGAACTTGACTTAGTATTTTCTTGCAATGGCAATGCTTTGGCAAATTTAAATCCAATGGCCAATAAATTTTGGTCACAAATGAAACCAAGCGATAAGAGCAACAGGGAAAACAAACAAGCATTATATTCAATGCTGCCGACATTGCCTTGTGATTTCATTGATTGTTTGAATCTTAGGGATACTTCAAAGGCAGCGCCACATGCTAAGAGATATATTCGCAGATGATTCCCATATCAAGCATCCTATTTTTTGAGGCTTTTGAATAGATTTCATCAACCTCAAAAAGCACTGCACTACGCTGATTGTTAGTTGCAACAATTCCAGTTACACCACTGCCAGCAAATGGGTCAAGTATCCGATCTCCTTTGTTAGTCGTCGATAAAACTAGGCGCTCAATCAGCTTGTATGGCTTTTCTGTTGGGTGTATTCTATTATTCGAATAAAACTCAATATCTGTCCAAACATCACTTAAGCCCATAATTGGATGGAATGTTTGTGCATATTCATAAAAGTCTACATCCATATCTAAGACAGTCATCAACTTAGTCCAAGTGGCCTTCGTCGGAAATTGTTCACACATATTCTTACCTGTGTAAATCGACCACATACCGCCACCGTTGGATTTAACTCCAAGTTTTTCGTTAATTTCTTTAGAGTTTAACCCCAGCTCTAATGCGCGATTCTTTAAAAGTGGTTTAATTATTTTTCTGTTATCTTTGATAAAAAATAAAATACTTTCTGTGACTGTTGGGAACATCTTGTATGTCGAAGTCTTCCTACCAGCAACTGACTTAAGTCCCTTGTCAATTATTATTTGCTGTCTAAACGCAAGCCCATGCCTTTCCGCAAGATCTAAAAAAGCTGCTAAATTTCTAAAATAGCCAAATAGAAATAATGAGCCACCATAACGCAATTTTTTAGCAGCAATTTCCAACCAATCCTCTGACCACTTCATATATTCGTCAAAGGTGCTCCATTTGTAATCCCATGTTTCATTAATTACTTTGAAATATGGAGGATCAGCAACAACTAAGTCCACTGATAAATCACTTACTCTTTCGCTGGAAATCTTCAGAAAATCATCATTGATGATTGTGATTTTGTCAATATTTTTTTTCATGTAAAAAAATCAGTTAATTATCTAATTATACAGCATCGGGGTAGTACCTTATTCTGCGGTTTTTGATCGGAAATATATCTATCCAATAATTTCACCTTTGAATGAAGGGTTGTTTTATTAAATAACTGTTAAGCATTCTTAGTCGCAGTCAAACTATTTACTCTCTTGTACTGGTCTTAATGCAACGTACGATTGTGCATCAGTATTCCCGCGCCAGCAACAGCGTCGTCACACTTCTGTCCCACTCCGTAATCACATAGAACTTTTCACCGTGTAGCACATACGCACTCAAAATCCGTTCGTCGTGCTGTATTGCGTGAACATTGGCAGCAACATCGTTCGCTTCCAAGTCACCCCAGTCACCGCCAGTGTGCCTACCAAGTAGCAGCAACGGATTGATGCTGTAGCGCTCGCAGTGAGCAAGTGCTGCTGGTGTCGCAACCACTTGCCCTAATTTGAACAATCCCATCACGCTTACTTGCCAAAGCCGCTACGCAACTTGGCGCTGGCAGCCGCAATTGCTTCATCAAGTTCACCAGCGCCAGCAGCCGCTTTGATGATGCCAAGCGTTTTGAGCAAATCGCTGGCGCTGGCAACCTCAATCGCATTCCTGCCCTTCACCAATTCCAGCACCTTCGCACCATAACGCACTGTCAACGCAATCTTGCCGCTGTCAGTCGTAAACCACCACTGTTTCAAACGCTTGGCAGTTTCAATGCTGCGCTGTTCGCCGCTTTCTGCGTCCATTACCAGTTTCAGTTTTGTAGGTGCGTAAGTGCGTCCCTCTGCCAATGCAGTTGCCAAAGCAATCTGTTCATCAATGCGTCCAATCAATTTTTGGCGGCGATTTTGAACAGGTGACAGTTGAGTGGGCTTCTTTGCTGTTGTGAACTTCAGCGATGCCAGTGTGCTGGTAGCCATGTGCTTTCCTTTCAGTGTTTGTTAAAGCACAGCCAAGTCTGGCACCTTCAATCAATAAGTCGACCAATACCCCGTAGAAAAGACCGTGTATTGCCTGTCATCATCCCCAAGTCTCTGTCGTGTCAATCTCGTATGGCTGCGTGCTGCTGGCAATCAAACCAGTGTCTTGTGCGAACTGCCGCCACGCCGCCATTTCTCGCTGCTGGCGCGTGTAGTCTGACTCTGCCAAATTGACTTGAGAACAGAACTTCGACGCATAGTGTCTGGCAGCCAATTCCTCCTTCGCAATCGAGTTCGCGTGCTCATTCTCAAAAGCAAGTTGTTCCTCAAATCGTTTGTCAAACTGCTCGCTGTCAGCAATGGGGTAAATCTTTTCGTGCTCAAAACGCAGGTAGGGGAATGACTGCTGTAGCTTGACTGTAATGTCCAGCACCAAATAGTTTGGCAGTTTCTGTTTGAAATAGATACAGTCGTGCGTGGTCAGCAGCGGCTCTTGCCCTGCCAGGTCTGCGAACTGTGTCATCGCCATAAATTCCAGTGCTTGATAAATCCACGCCAACTTTTGCCGCTTGTTTCGCTTTTTGCCTGTCTTTGGGTCTGTGGCGTTGTAAGCGAATCCGTTGATTTCAAAATCGTCGCTTGCAAACGCATTGAGAAGGGTAGCGTTGATGTGAGTCAGGTTGTCATAAATTTCCGCAAAAGTTAGGTTGGAAACTAAACGCAGAAACTCGCTCTCCCCCAAGTTGTTCCAGACATCCTTGTCCAGCCAAACACTGCTGTCGTGCTGTTGCCGCGCTGCCTTAGCCAAAGCGCTGCGAATGCTGCTGTGACAGTTATTTTTGATCTCCGCACCAAAGCCAAGGGATGTAAAGATTGTTTTTACCGCATCCACTGTAATGCCAACATCTCGCGCAATGCGGTTGCGTATTTTTTCCCTGTTCTTGATATAGTCCAGCACCGCACCATTTTTGAGTGCGGGGTCGATCTGGTGTGCCAGTCCCGCCATCATCGCAAACGCACAGGCTTGGAAGTCATATTTGTGGCAAACACCCAGTGCCGCGTGTCGCACTTCTTTGGGCATACGCTGCAAACTGTAGCCTTGTCCGTATATGCGTCCGCAATCGCTCATCTCCCAGCGTTCACGCACATAGGCTGATGCGGGGTGTTCAGCATCAGCCGCGTGCGTCATCATCAGCAGTTGCCTTGCCGCTGCCAAGTTCTTCAGCAACTTCGCCTTGTAAGCGCGCCCCTTGTTTGCGGTGCAAATCGTCTCTTGCGTCTTTTTAATAAAGCCACGCAGCGATGCCTCGTCAACATTCACCGCGTAGTTCGCAGTCTTCTCTATTTCGTCCAGTAGCGTCTGGTTTTTCACCAGCCTCAAGTTCATCAACTCATCAATCATCAAGTCCTCGTAAATGGGGTTCAGCCGCATAACGCTCAACTTGCTCACCCCGTCTTTGCTAAAGCCCTTTCTTACCTCCAGCAGCAAACTGGTCGCCGTGTTTTGTGACATCAGGTTGTAAACATAGCGTTGCGGCTTGCCAATGCGACCCGCTTCCAGCGTTGCTGCGTATTGCGAGAACGCAAACTGGTCATCTGCCATGCCGTCGTCTTTGACATTGTTTGCCAGCACCCGCATAAATTCACGCAACACCACCTCTGTGTAGTTATTTACACAGCGGTCATAAAGGTAATCTTTTTTGATTTCTGGTTGGGCTTTTACCAGTTCTGTCCGCAGTTTTTGCCGTAATTCACTGCTTTGCCCAATTTTTGTCACTGTCTTATTCATTTTTTTCATATTTACTTCATTTTTTTGAGACTTTTTGAGTATTTTCCAAAAAATTACAAGCATAGAACTTATTGAATACTAATTGCGCCCCCATTGCCTCTCTATAAATTCCCATATCACTTCTATTTGATCTATTGATTGGTTATCTTTATTTATACTAATAGTATCACTACTTTTATTTTTACTGCCATCAAAATTTCTATTAAATCTCCATTAAAAAGTCGACAATTTCACTGAAATATTTGACTTTTTAACGATTATTTGAACCAAAACTCGCTGTTGTGACAAGGACGCGCTGTAGCGCACTTTTTGTGGGAATTTTTTGTTGAAACTGGTGTTGCCTGTCAAATAGACAATCATCAAATATAAGTGCGATTTTATTTGGTATTCACTAAATAAAATAAGCAACAGAACGCCTTTTCTTTACTCGACTTCAAGCACTAAAGGGTTCATTATTGAAACTGTGAAATTATTTAGTAAAGGAAATCAAAAATGTCGCAAGCAAAAACACTAACGCAAGCAGAAATTGATCAAGTGCTCGCATACCTTTCAACTCGCCGCTTTGCGCTGCGCAATCGCGTTATGCTGCTGACGAGTTTTTGGAGCGGGATGCGTGTGGGTGAGATTGCCAGTTTGAAGGTTGGCGATGTGGCAAACACGGATGGCACGGTGAAAGCAGAAGTGCGTTTGGCAGCAGAGCAAACAAAGGGGCGCCAGCCACGCACAGTTTTTTTACCTGAAAAGTTGCGTGTTGAACTGCAACGCTATTTGGATTTGCGGCGCGCCTACACGGAGCCGACGCATCCCTTGTTTGTGACTGCTGGTGCTAAGGCGTTCAGTGCGAATGTGCTGGCACAGCACTTCTTTTGGCTGTATCGCAAGGCTGGCATTGCTGGCGCCTCAAGTCACAGTGGTCGCCGTTCGTTCATCACCAATCTGGCGGCAAAAGGGATTTCAGTGCGCGTGCTGGCGAGTTTGGCTGGGCACCGCAGCATTGCCGTCACTCAAAAGTATATTGATGTGAATGATGATATGAAGAGGAATGCGGTGGAGTTGGTGTGACGGCGACCTACGGTATGCGCCAGCAATTCCCGCCCCACACCTCAGAGGCGAGGGAACAGTGGGCAGTTGGCGCAATGTCGATCCGTCCCGTCGATCGTGTTTGATGCGCATTTTTCGAGCATCGACTCGTATGCTTGCCCGTATAGTTCCATAAACTTGGATGAGTGTTTGCGCAGGTAGGTGGCGATTTGAACTTGAAGGCAATGCTCGGACATTTTTGCGCCGTCGCGTGTGTAGCGATCCCATACAAATTCCTCGCCGCACATCCCCATACCTCACAAGTTCAACACTTCCCGCACGTAAGTACCTTGATTTCATTGGAAACGGA
>JAVHQE010000160.1:0-1529 GCA_036170975.1 Minisyncoccota bacterium
CACCCTGAATCCAAGAAACAGTATTTTGGGTTATTTGGTCGAGTGCCATTTGTGCAGCAGTGTAGGCAAGAGTGTCGAGCCCCATTTTTGCAACATCTTGAAAACTTGCGTGTAAGCTGGTGGCAACATTAAGCATGGCGTCATTTGTGGGGACAAAGATACCAATCGCACTTGCCTTTTGTGTGTGGATAGGGCTAACAACAATAACCGCAATGATGAGCGGTAAGAAAAAATTTTTAATTTTTGAAGGATGTTTCATATTTATTTTTAATAAAAACTAGCGATTTAATGAATAATTTCTATACTCGACAGAAAGTGCTTCAAGCGTGTTCATTTCTTTGCTGTATTGATCAAGCGACGCGAGCCCTACCACCGGGTCGCTGATCATTTTTTGCATTCCCATAATAGATACCTCTATGTTTGCATAGCTTTGTAGGAGATGTAAGTGGAGGGGGGCAATGGTGGATGGAGTAGGAATAGAGAGGAGTTTTTTTTGCAGGTCTCGATAACTACTAATAATAGAAGATAATCCTTCAAGTTTTTTTGAGTCTTTTGTTTTTATAGCGTCTGCAACAAGAACGAGTTCATTTATTTTGTGTGATGAGGAAAAATTCTGTATTGCTCCCCCTACTTTCTTTGCGTAAGTAGTAAAAGCAGAATCGGTGTTGTCGTTTGAAATAGTCAAATTTTTTGTTGAGTACTGGGCTCCCTGAGGGAGCTCAATCTTCTGAGCAACTGTTTGTGCAAGAGCTTGTGCATCCGCATCGCTCAAGGTTGTTGTTCCGGTGCTTTGTTGTAAAACTGCATAGTTGACAAGAAGTTCCCGGGCAACAAGGTTGGTGGTGGTCGTTGCTACTGCTGAATTCTTCTGTGCTTCTCCGAGTACTTTTGAGGATGATGCCATAGGGACAACAAGGAGAGAATCTTTCCACCCACTCCCTTCAATTGTTGGTTCAAACGAGACATTATTTTTTTGGAGGACGGATCCCCTCCATGCAAAAAACACAACGACAAATCCTATAACAATTGCGATGGCAACCGTGAGGATTTTTTTTAGTAACGTGGACATTTTTGATATTTAAATTAAATAAGTTTGCTTATTACAAAACGATTTTATACCTCTATATTGTATCAGAGATTAGAGAGAAGATATAGTGGAAAACCGATACAAGCAAGATGCACCACACGGTATGTCTTGCGAGAATACGCTCATTCTAGGCAAGCCAGTATTTGATTCCAGAAACCTAGTTCAGCCCCGTCGGAGTACTTCTCTGCAAAGACACCTACCACCAATATCGTATACCACCATTTGTTCGAGAGTAACACTCATTGCAGACGTCAAAGAAGCATACAAAATCTCTCATTTATATAAATAAAGGATCCTCGGGGCAAAGCCCCGAGGTATTTATTGGGGCTCGCTTTGCTCGCGCATTACGCCCCAGAGGGGCGTGGTATTTACCTATATTCACTCCTCATTCAGCAGAATGACTCTTGGAGTATATTCAGCAGAATGACTTACGTGTCATGCT
>JAVHQE010000161.1:0-1529 GCA_036170975.1 Minisyncoccota bacterium
ATTACATCCGTCGCTCGCTCGACCTACTGCGTATGTGGCACGTCAAAATTGAAGCATGGATACTGGAGCAGGCAGAAATTAAATTTGATCCAGTGTAAGCGGGCTTACACACAGTGGTGTAAATTGAACCACAAATAGGCAATAGGCCCTTAATAACAAATCCTTACAAATTTTGACCGGGAAATACTGTGAAACTAGACCCAGCCCTAACCACTGAAGATGATCTATATTGCACGTTGCAATATGCCACTGACAAATTTAATAGTGAAAATATTGGCTACGATATTCAACTTACAGATTTATTGCGTTTTGGGGAATTGAATTTGATTCCACTTAAATTTGAATGTCACGAAAACTTACGATTAGTAGTTTGGGATGACCAACGAAATATTGAGAATGAAATAGGGACATATACATATGGCAGCATCGTTGCAATTTTAGACTACAGCCTTGACCCAGACCATGTCGAAGCTCACAACTATTTTACAACGCACAAAGTTAGGCCAATTAACCTCGATTTATTAAAAAACCGAGGAATTACCAGCCCAAAACCGAGGAGTGAATTTCTATATTCTCCGTACTATTTTGTGCCATATCTCCATCCCTCAGAAATATTCAAATCAGACGACACATCTTGCGACTATGAAGACTCTGTTGTAGAAACTCATAACTTACTTTTCACAAAAAGCGATTTGCCAAATATAAAAGTGGCCGCTGAACGCTTAATGAATCAAAGTGAAAATACTGTAGACGAAATTGACTTAAAACATCGTGGTGAAATAGTTGAAACTGAAAAACCTGCTACCGCCATCACTCAAAGCCAATTTTCAAACAATACATTTAATAAATTAAGTAGAAGAAACCATCTTGACGCCGCGATAGACGAAGCCATTAATCTTGCCGGGAACACGCACACAGCTGATGTTTATATTCAATTAAAAGAACTAGCACTTAACGAATTCAAACCTTTCACTGGCAATACTGACAACGGTACTTTGTCATACACTGACGACAATGACATCCTGCAAGAATTTACTAAAAATGCACTAAGAAAACGACTAAAAAATCGCCACTAACGGCCAGTCGCAGCCGTTAACGGCTGATAACGTCCGGGCATAGCAAGTAACTGATATCTGTGACAAATGATGCACACCTCAACAACAAAACGAGGTGAAAAATGCAAATAGTCACAAATCAATTTCCTAGGTTGGATCACGTCAACTGCCCCACGATCCCAACTGCAAATGCGGCCTACTATCTTAATCGCAAGCCGCAAACATTAAGGGCGTGGGCTAGCCTTGAGAACGGGCCAATCCGACCCATTAAAATTAATGGCCGCCTTGCGTGGTCAGTTTCGAAAATAAAAGATTTGTTAACAACGTCATAAAACGTTCCGAACAAGGAACGCTCTATGGGCGCCGCCGCAAAATCGGGCGATCTTTTCTCGGCGATACGATTGCCGAGAAAACCATTCTGCACGAATGATTATGCAGATGGAACCCGCCCTCGCATATTGCCTGCGGAGCGTG
>JAVHQE010000162.1:0-6741 GCA_036170975.1 Minisyncoccota bacterium
AAACACCGCCATAGCAAAAGAATCGAATAGAAGAACTATTCGATTCTTTTGCTATGGCGGAGACGGAGGGATTCGAACCCTCGAGAGTATTGCTACCCTGTCTCGTTAGCAGTGAGGTGCCTTCGACCACTCAGCCACGTCTCCTTCTTAGGCGACCGTTTTCAGAACGGTTTAGCCAATACAATACACAAAAACCGAACAAAGCAACTTTATCATAATTTCCATTCTTTTGCTACAATAAAACAATGCGCAACCAGCTCACCATTACCGACAAAATTTTGGCAAAAACACTCCTGCGTGTTGTTCCTCAATGGGTTACTCCCAACGTTGTCTCATGGTTGCGTCTTGTGAGCATCCCCTTTATCGGATATTTCTTTTGGACAGCGCATTATACCATCGCACTCCCCCTCTTCTTCATATCAGCTTTTTCTGATGCGATCGACGGCTCACTCGCGCGCACCCGCAACATGGTTACCAACTTTGGGAAAATGTTTGACCCTCTTGCGGACAAACTCTTAATCGGTACAACAGCACTCATCCTTATTCCCCGCTATCTCAACTGGGGTATTGTCGTCGCCATGGTTCTTATTGATTTCGTTCTCATTTCCAGCGCATACCTTCAACGCCGTTATTATGGGAAAATAATTCAAGCAGAAAATACTGGTAAGATTAAGATGATAGCGCAGTCCTTGGGTGTGGGCTCGCTCCTTATCTATGCCATTTCGCATATCGTGGTATTTCTTGCCCTCGCTCAATACTTATTCTACATTGCGATATTCTTTGCGCTGATTTCCCTTGTCGTCTACCGCGCCATCTAAAAACAGCGGGGACCATATCAACCACCCCGCGGCAAGCCGACGGGGTATGAACAGAGCATGTGCTAGTTCCAGAGTGTGAGCTTGAGTTGTTCGTCTTCCGTCTTTCCCTGATTCTCTACATAGCGATTCACTACCTGCCAGTTTCCCCGTTCGCTTACCGTGGCAAGGTAGTACCCATCACTCCATAGTTCACCTCCCCAGAGACTTTTCCGCAATTGCGGAAATCGCTTAAACAATTCGCGTGCGGTGATACGCTTGAACATTCCAACGATTTGTGAGCCTTTGTATTTTGGGTGGAATGAACAGAGTATGTGGATATGATTACCATCAGTACCAATGTTTTCAAAATTGATTTCGTAGCGACTCTCGATTTCCTTGGCGATTTCCAGAATTGCTCCCCTTATGTGGTCATCTAATAGTGTCTTGCGGTATTTTACGGGAAAGACTATGTGGTAATGGGTATCGTATACACAGTGGTTACTTCTTGTGACGCTCATGCACTCAGTATATCTGAAAACCGATGGTTTTCAGACTTTCCTACAAGGTTCCCGCCCCAAGGGGCGGGGTAAGGGCTGCGCCAATATACTATAGTAATGAACCTCCCCGCAGCAGAGCTGTCCCCTCATTCCGCTACCGCTCCATATCGGCGGGGTATCGTAAGGGCTCCGCACAAGATTATCTTGAAAACCGAGGGTTTTCAAACTTTCCTACAGGGAGCCCTGTGGCAGAGACCACAGGGAATCTAGTTAAATACATCTATATCTACTTATACAATACTATAGTATCGTATAAGTAGATAGTAAAAAAACCTCCTCCTCTTCCCTTTTCTCCCATACTCCTTTATAGTATCGACATGAAACGAACACCATACACAAAAAAAGATTTTACCTGGGCTCAGTGGACAGTGAATGATATTCAAAACCTCCCTGCAAAAATCATTGCTGAGAAAAAAGCGCGGTTTTCGGTCATCAAAAAAATACCCACCGAGCAACGCAATTTCAAAAACACCGTCTACGCACTTGAAGCATCTGACTATGGGATCTCGGAGATAATCCTAAAAATTGATCTCTTACAAAACGTCTCTCCTCACGAACAGGTTCGAGAAGCATCCACGAAAGCGGTTCAAATAATCGAAAAACAAATGATCCACATCGAGCGCGATCCAAAAATTTGGTACGCACTCAAAGACTACGAACAAGGCGCATGGCGTACTGAGCGTGAAAATCTTGGGAGCGATGACCAAAAACTTTTTCGTGATATGTTCCTTACGTATAAACGTATGGGTTTTGATTTACCAAACGAGCAGCAAAAACGCCTCAAGGGAATAGAAGAACGGCTTGCAAAGATTTCCAACGAATTCCGCCAAAATATCAACAAATACCAAGACCATATTGTTCTCTCTCCTAAAGAAGCTACTGGTTTGGGAGCGCGATACCTCGCAGGACTCAAGCGTGACAAACAGGGAAACTATCTCGTCACTCTCGCCTACCCCGACTATCATCCTTTCATGGAATTATCACCCGATGAAACGAAGCGAAAAGAACTCAACGACAAGTTTCTGCAACGCGGAGGACAAAAAAATATGGCCGTACTCGCTGAAATGCTCGCACTGCGAAAAGAGCGCGCAGAGATATTGGGATATGCGAATCATGCAGACTATCAAACAGAACTCCGCATGGCAAAATCAGGTAAAAAAGCACTCTCCTTCGAAAAAGACTTGCTCAAGAAAATATCGCAAGGTGGGAGTCGTGACATCAATGAACTTCGCGACCTTAAACGCAACCTTACCAAAAATCAATCCGCGGAACTTTTCTCTCATGATATCGCCTACTATGGAAACGAATTACAAAAACAACGCTTTCATTTTGAAAGTGAAGAGATACGCACATACTTCCCTCTCGCACGCGTGCTTGATGGTACCTTCAAAATATACAGCACCCTTTTCGGGGTAACATTTGAAAAACTCAAAGGAATTCCTCTTTGGCACAAAGACACAGCACTCTATGCCATTAAAAATCCACAAGGAGAAATTCTTTCCTTTTTCGCGCTCGACCTTTATCCGCGTGAGGGAAAGTACGGACATGCTGCTGCCTTTGGCATTATTTCAGGAAGGTCTACCACTTTTTCTAGCGATAGCTATGTTGCGCCCTTTGCCACCATGGTCACCAATTTCCCCAAGCCATCAGCAAAACACCCCTCACTTCTTTCTCATGGTGAAGTAGAAACATTTCTTCATGAATTCGGGCACATCATGCACTACACACTCACCACAGCAAGATATGCTTCACAGTCTGGATACAACACCGCGTGGGATTTTGTCGAGGCACCTTCTCAGATGCTTGAGCATTGGGCATGGGACAAAAAATCTCTCGCCCTCCTTTCATCGCATTACCAGACGGGATTACCTATCCCTCCTTCATTATTAAAAAATCTTTTAAAAAGTAAGGATCATCTGCTTCGCTACACAACCCTCCGTCAACTTATATTGGGAATTTTTGATCTAGAACTCCATACTGCCACTACCACTCCTCCGTCCGCAAAACTCTATGGCGACATGGTAAAAAAATATACAGGAATAACGATGTCGCCTGATGCTATTTTCCCTGCTGGCTTTGGACACCTTGATGGATACGACGCAGGATACTATGGATACCTCTGGTCCAATGTCTATGCAGCGGACATGTTTACCCGATTTAAAAAAGAAGGAATTCTCAATAAAAAAACTGGTGCCGATTACAAAAAGTGGATTCTCGAAAAAGGTGGAAGTATAGAAGAAGTGGAACTTGTTAAAGGCTTCCTCGGGCGCGCGCCTTCAAACGAAGCGTTCTTGAAGGAGATAGGGATTAAATAATAACAAACGAGGGCGAGGTGGACAACACCTCGCCCTCGTTTGTTATTTATACACATCATGCGTACCAACATCCATGTAGTACGTTACCCTTTTTTCTTTTTTTAGAATTATTCTATAAGAAAAATTAGCAGAGAATGCGTGTAGTACCTTAAATTTTCCCTGCAATTTATGGAGTTTTAATCTTTCGTCATTTCCTCCTTTCTCAAACAATTTAACAGCATTAAACACATCGTCCTGTACCGCCTCTTCGCACTTTTTTAGTGACCGCAAAAAACGTGCCGTGTACAAATACTGCATATTAAAATTGTTTAATGAGCTTCTTGAGGTCGCCTTTATATACGCGTCCAGATTTAATATCTGCTTCTGCTTCACTCAAACGAGCGAGTGCACGTTCCTCGCGCAGACGCATGAGAGCAAGCCGAACAAGATGCGCTTTTGAATCGCAGTTCCCTGCATTAAGTTCCTCCAAAATGAAAGACTCGAGTTCCCTCGTAATAGGTACCGTGATTGTTGTCATATACTACAGTATAGTACTACGAAATAGTACTTGTCAAATTTCTGTCGCGTGAATTTTCAAAATGTACGATACACACCTCTCATGTTACAATTACCCTATGCAAAAAAGTGACACTACCATCCCCACAACTCCCCTCGCTGACATTTTTCGCCTTACCCCACTCCAGAAAACAGGGCTCGAGAAGATTGGCGTTAGAACAGTAGGCGACCTCCTCCATTATTTCCCTACGCGATATAGCAGTATTGCTGACATAAAATCAATTCGTGATATCCGCGCAGGAGAATCAGTTGTTATCTATGGACGCGTTGTTTCCGCAAAAAGCACTAAGGGGTATCGTTCAAAAATCCCCATGACCGAAGCAATCGTCGAGGACAGTACGGGGCGCATTAAAGTCGTGTGGTTCCATCAAGCATACATTGCAAAAATACTTGAGCCTGATATGAATATCAAACTCTCGGGGCATGTTGAAGAACGTAAGGGGGTCCCCTACCTCACCAACCCTGAACTCGTCAAAACAAAAGAACTTCCCATCGATGGTGGTGGTTCACTCTTTCAAGAAGACAGCGAGAGTTTCTTTTACCCCATTTACCCAGAAACAAAAGGTATAACCTCTCGTTTTCTCTATCATCATGTTCAAAAATTATTTAGCCAGGGTATTCTCAATCATATCATCGACCCGATCCCTGAAGATATCCTCACGCGGTACCATTTGCCATCGCTCAAAACATCTCTTGTATGGATTCATGCGCCACAAAAAGAGACTGACGCACAATCAGCCCGCAAACGGTTTGCATTTGAAGAAGTCTTTATCATTCAACTTGCACGGCAAAGAGACCGTGCGCGAACAAAACAACATGCTGGATTTTGTGTTGAGCCAGAAAGAGAAGCGCTTAACCGTTTTATTACACGTTTCCCTTTTGCACCCACTGCTTCACAAAATCATGCGCTTGAAGATATTTTTTCCGATTTCAAAAAAGGGGTTCCGATGACCCGTCTTCTCGAAGGTGATGTCGGTTCAGGGAAAACATTTGTGGCAGCCACGGCAGCCTACGCTGTTGCTACTACCGCACCTAAAGACAATAAATCAGGAAACTTACAAGTCGCCTATATGGCACCTACCGAAATCCTCGCCGAACAACACTTCAAAAGCTTTATTGAATACTTCAAGGGTTTGCCGATTGAAATAGGGCTTCTCACGGGAAGTGGCGCAAAAAAGTTTCCTTCAAAGCTTGACCCAAGTGGCGCAACCAAAGTTTCAAAGGCGCAACTTCTCAAATGGGTCGCTGAAGGCAAGCTTCCTATTCTCATCGGCACACATGCGCTCATTCAAAAAAGTGTGCAATTCAAAAACCTTGGGCTAGCTATCATTGATGAGCAACATCGCTTCGGTACGCTACAGCGAGGAAAAATGATAAAAAAAGATTTGATTATTCCGCATCTACTATCAATGACAGCAACTCCTATTCCCCGTACCCTTGCGCTCACGATTTATGGAAACCTTGACCTAACCCTTCTTGATGAAATGCCTGCGGGACGTCTCCCGGTAAAAACGGAGCTTATCTTGCCAAGTACAAGGAAAAAAATGGAAGAACATATTCGTGCCGAGATACAAGCCGGACGTCAAGCGTATGTCATCTGTCCACGCATCGACGAACCCGATCCCGATAAAGCTCTCGCTCTTAATGCAAAGTCGGTAATCGCTGAATCAAAACGTATCGCTGAAAATATTTTCCCTGAATTTGAAGTCGGTATCCTTCACGGAAAAATGAAACCAACCGAAAAGGATTGGGTGATGCAAGAATTTACGAAAGGAAATATTCATATTCTCGTCGCCACTTCAGTGATTGAAGTCGGCGTGAACGTACCCAATGCCACCATGATTGTGATTGAGGGCGCCGAACGATTCGGACTTGCTCAGCTCCACCAACTTCGTGGACGTGTCATTCGGGGAAACCATCAAGCATACTGCTATCTCCTCACGGAAAGCTCTAACGAGACTTCCCTCAAACGCCTCAAGGCGCTTGCGACCGCAAAAAATGGCTTTGAGCTCTCTGAACTTGACCTTATGCTTCGTGGCTCTGGTGAACTCTCGGGAGGAAAGCAGTGGGGTATTTCTGACCTTGGTATGGAGGCGATTAAAAATATTAAAATGGTTGAAGCGGCACGCACCGAAGCAGAGAAAATAATTGCAGAGGATCCAGAGCTCGTGCAGTACCCAGTTATCCTGAGTACGATCGAAGGAAGGCTCCGGGAGACGCATTGGGAGTAGTAAAAAAAGACTAAGAACTACTGTATCTTTATAAAACAAGCCGTCCCGTTAGCACAAGGGAAGTTACTACCACAACAACCCATGAACCCTCCCGTACTCTTACAATCAGTGCCTCCGGGATTTAATGTTGCATCAGGAACCCAAAATAAAAATGGACCGCTCGGGTAACTAAGCCCAGTACAATCTTGAGCTATCGTAGTAGCGCTATCTGAATAGAGATACGTGTCTCCTTTGTTTCGACTACTGCTCAATGGATCTACGGGGATAGAGCTCATAAATTCTTTAA
>JAVHQE010000163.1:0-6725 GCA_036170975.1 Minisyncoccota bacterium
TTGAATACTGGATTGCTTCGAGTACTCGCAAAGACGGCTCAAATCAATGACATACGGGGACACTATAACATACTCAGAACCAACTTAATACGTTTTTGAATTTCGCCGTTCGACTCGAAAAACATACACAACTTTTTCTTGAGCAACTACTTCGTAAAAAATACGATAAGCACCAATACGACGCCTCCATACATTTTCTTCACCTTTCATTTTCTGAATATCACCCCGGTAGGGATTTTGGATAATTTCACTTTCCAAAACATCCTCAATTTTATTGAGATCCTTTTGAGGAAATTTGACAATATCTTTCAAAACTTTTTCTCTAATTTTTAGTTGCCAACCGCTGTTTAAATTCATGCAGGGTAAAATATTTTCTCTGTTGATAATCCTCCCTTGCTTTTTTAAGTTCCATTTTTTCTGCGGTAGTAGGAACAAATATCTTAAACAGTTTTGCCACTTCTTTCCACTGATAAAACTCCTCATACTCTTTGCGAGGAATAATCACTAGATCATCATTCTTTATCAAGTTTTTAGGTATCATAATCATACTCATATAATACTATGCTACCATGATCAGCACAGGATTGTCAAAAATCTCTATTTCTTTCAAGACAGGTACGAATATATAGAGGTTCTAACCCTATTCTGCCCAGAACCTGTTTAAAATCTCACCGCCAATACCTACTTCCCCGATCTACCAAGCCTCTAAGAGCGGGGCTTAGTAAATTAGCGACCCGTCCGCGACAAAAGTGTCTTTACCGTCTTGAGCGCAATAATGAGATCAAGAATAAATGACCTATTTTTTAGGTAATACAAATCATACGCAAGACGTTCACGCGTTTCCTCAAGTGACTGAGGAGCAATATCCTGCTTAATCTGTGCCCACCCCGAAAGTCCTGGCTTAATAAGGTTGCGCACCGTGTAATACGGAAGCTCTTGTGCTAGCTTTTTACCCAACGCGACAATATCGGGACGTGGTCCGATGAGAGAAATATCTCCGCGAAGGATGTTCCAAAGTTGTGGCAACTCGTCAATACGCGTTTTACGCAAAATCTTTCCTACGCGCGTCACACGAACATCGCCATCAGTAACCCAGACTCCCGCATCACTCCCCCGCATGCTTCGAAACTTCCACAAACGAACAATGCGGTTCCCTTGACCAATCCGTTCTTGCATAATAAACACGGGGCCACCATCTTCAATCTTAATCGCCAAAATAACGAATGGGTAGAAGACGAGAGAGAGCGCCCCCAGAATCCCCGCGACAACAATATCCATTACTCGTTTAAGTGGGTCATACATAGTGTGAGGGGAAAAGGAAATATTTTCCAAAAACCAATTATACCCAACAAGTGAGAGCGGAATACGGTCAAACACTTCCTCGTATACCTTGTACATATCCAGAAAACGAACATTTGAGAAGATAAGGTTATACAGCGACGGTAGTATTGCTTCTGCTTTTTCATGTTTCAAATCAATGACAATAGAAGTAACACCTTCGCTATACACCTTTTCCACCACCTCTTTTTGAAAAGCAATTCCGTCCAGTGCCTCGAGATTGACGGACGAAATAAACAAAAGGTTATAGCGTTCATTCTGGTTCACTTCCTCTTTCAACTCTTGCATCTCTGATTTTACAAAATCACCCCGCGAGATATCGGCGGAAGCGCGCCCTCCACCAATAAGTATCGCGCGTTCACGCTCACGAAAACCAAAACGAGGCACCATCATCACGCGCCAGACAACAATGAGAATAAACGATATTACAAGATGAATTGCGAGAACTGTTTTAGGGGTAATACCAAAAAAAGGAAACAAGTAGAAGAATACTACCGCGAGAAGACTATTCACAACTTGCGTATTTAGGATAAGTGAGGGGAGTTTCCCCTTAAAGACGAGGGTGTGTTTTTCGTAGAGTCCTGCAATAAAGAAAACAAGTACCCAAAGAAGGAAGAGTAACCCGAACGGCACCAAGTGCGTCTTTGCAAGATCCATTGACGGGATTTCGCCATAACGAACAACGAGAGAAAGCCAGAGCGCCAAAGAAAAAGCGAGTAAGTCCCCCACAAAAAGTATTATGGGTTCGCGTCTATTGAGAAGTTCCATGTACTGGATATTCTAGCAAAATATAGGGTATAATTCCACTATAGATTCGCAAAAATACCCAGAACCCCATGAAAACAAAGATTTTATTTATTATTACCAAGTCCAACTTCGGCGGGGCGCAGAAATATGTATACGACATTGCAACGAACCTTCCCGTTGAAAAATTTGACGTGACCGTTGCGGTTGGTGGTTCAGGAATACTGATCCAAAAACTCACCGATGCACACATACGCACCATTCCAATATCTTCGCTCGTACGTGACATAAAAACAAAGAATGACCTCTCTGCTTTTTTTGAACTTTGGACAATTTTCCGAAAAGAACGCCCAGATATTGTGCACCTGAACAGCGCAAAGGCGGGTGGCGTTGGCGCCCTCGCTGGTCGCCTTGCTGGCATACCTCAAATCATATTTACCGCACATGGATGGGCATTTAATGAACGTCGGCCCTATCTACAACGTGCCATAATTCAATTTTTCTCATGGATAACGGTGACTCTTTCCCATACCACCATTGCCGTATCTGATGCGGTAAAAAATAATACTCAGAAATGGCCGTGGGTAGACAGAAAGATTATGGTGATTAAAAATGGAGTAAGAGAGCCAGATTTCTACACAAAAGAAGAGGCTCGTACAAAACTTTTTGCATACACAAATACCATACTCCCCTCTTCTGCTTTCATCGTCGGCACGATTGCCGAACTCCATAAAAACAAAGGTCTTTCCTATGCAATTGAAGCATTCGCGGAGCTTACTCCTCCTGACCCTAATCTTTTTTATTTCATCCTTGGAGGGGGTGAGGAAAAAGAACGTCTCGATGCTTTAGTGAAGCTTCACAAACTCGAAGGACGGGTATTCCTTCTTGGATTCGTGGATGATGCAGCTCGCTTCTTAACCGCTTTTGACGCATTCCTTCTCCCCTCTCTCACTGAAGGCCTTGCTCTTGTTATCCTTGAAGCAGGGCTTGCTCGTCTCCCTATCGTCGCAACAAATGTTGGGGGAATACCCGAGGTAATTCAACACAATGAAATGGGGCTCCTTGTTCCTTCACGTGACCCAAGAGCAATAGTAGAATCTCTACAAAAATTACAAAGAGATCCTCTTCTCAGCGAGCACTTCGGGAAGAAAATGAGAGAACAGATAGAGCACGAATTCTCTTTTAAAAATACGCTCACTCGAACAATGTCACTCTATAAAAAAGAGTAACCTATACCCCCAAAAATTCATTCCTAAAAGCGCTCGGGTGTGCCGGGCGGGCATTTTTTTTCATGCTTACTAAAAGGCCCAGAGCAGTAAATTCAATAAGAAGGTGTGATCCTCCAAAACTCATAAAAGGCACCGTAACCCCCGTCACAGGAAGAAGCCCTATTGCCATTCCAATATTTACAAAAAAATGGGCAATGATAAAGACTGCAACCCCTGCCCCATACAGTACTTCAAAGTTAGTTGCCCCTACCATTGAAACCATGAGTATGCGGACAATAATCACCATAAACAACAAGAAAAGTATCGCAACACCCACAAACCCCCACTCCTCCGCAAATGCTGAAAAGATAAAGTCTGTTTGATATTCGGGGAGAAACCGCAGGCGAGACTGCGTTCCATACCCCACCCCTTTGCCAAGAATTTCCCCTGAGCCAACAGCAATGGTTGATTGGTAGGCATTGTATCCCGTTCCATGAATATCTGCGAGAGGATGAAGGAATGTGCGAATACGATCTTTTTGGTACGTCTTGAGGACACCAAGCCAGAGACCCCCAAAAGATACTGCCCCAATAAGAAAAACGAGGAGAAGATGCTTTTTTGAAACCCCTGAAACAAGGATCATACCGAACCAGATAAAAAAGATAATCATTGCCGACCCAAAATCTGGCTGTAAGAGAACAAGAACAAAGGGGATGAATGCATATACCCCTGAAACGATGATGTGTCTAAAATGAGCAATTTCAACGTGACGTCGCGAGAAATACTTCGCTAAGATAATAATGAGGAGAAGCTTCATTGCGTCTGCAGGTTGAAAAGCAAAGAGTCCTACCTTAAACCAACTTTGTGCCCCTTTTGCAATATGCCCAAGGCCAAAAAGGACAATGAGGAGAAAACTCATCAGGAGAAAAAGAGTTACGAGTACATTTGTACGCTTGAGGATGTCAGTGTCTACTCGTGTCGCAAGAAAAAATACGGCGAGAGCGACAACAAAGGATATCATTTGTTTATCAAAAAAAAGATTGTTTCCTTCGAAAGCGTTCATGGTTATCATTCCAAAGATAACTATGGTTGACGCAGAAAGGAGAAGTATCCAATCGATGGAAACTTCTCGAGAAAATATTTCACGAATGAGTCTAATTCCTTGCATAAAAAGAGGGGGCGGGTAAATCTGGTAAAACCTTATATTTAGTCCGCAAAAACCGCACGAGGGGTTATAACAATTTCAGTAATAAAGTTTTCTGGCTTACATACCGTCTCTGATATATTCTTGTAGATAGCCTGCAGTGCCGCAGCATCAGGAGCGTTAAAATAGTGCGAGGAATCAGTAGCAATACGATCCCGAAGAAAAGCTTCATTGATATCCTTCCCGAGCCCAATCGCATAGATTTGAGCTCCCGCAATCCGTATTTCTTGTGCAATCGTTACGGCATATTCTTCTGCATACGCAGTATTTTTTTTATTTACGGGATCAAGCGGATAATTCGCCACTCCATCGGTAAGTGCTACAATAATCTTCTTTGCATCCTTTGTGTGTCGTGTACTCTGGAGTTCAGCGAGTGCTGATTTTAGAGCATCTCCGAGGTCAGTATTTTGAAGACCGTCTTTTCCTATTTGAATAGCAGTAACAGCGCTTCTCACCCCATCATGATCAATGGAGAGTTCATGGTCAATAGGGTTTGAAGCTGTCGTCGCAAATGAAACAAGACCAACCTTGTCAATGATATCCGCAGACTCAACGTATGCATCTGCGGCATTTTTTGCTGTACTTAAAGGTTCAGGAGGTGTCTTGTGTCCTACGTCCATACTCCCTGAGCGGTCAAATACGAGCATTGTATCTACTGGCGTTGTGCATATTCCCCCGCGAGGATTTTTTGTAAATCGATTTTGCCAGGTGAAAAATACGGATTGCTCTCCCCCGCGCGATATGCCATCAGTATATGTTCGAGAAATTGCAACAGGGTGACGAAGCGCGTCATAGATAATAGCACCGAGAGAGAGACGGGGGACATCGCTCACGAGATCATTATTTATTAAGACAGCATCAAACCGAGGCTTAGTGTCAGTACTCCTCAAGCTTTGATTTTTTATCGTAACCGGCAATACGGTTGCTACTGCCTTTGTCCAATGAGCAAGATCACTTGCGTCAAAAACGACATCAACATGATCAGGGTTGCCTGAGAGCGTAACCCCTGTTTCAAAAAGCAGGAACGGTGATTGTGGAGGGATTTCTACTCCCCCTTGTTTTTCAGCAATAGTTCCCCCATTTGCATCAAGAACACGGAAGGTATAGTGAGCGTATTTTATCCCCGCGCTCGTATTTACATTTTCCACATAAGCGCCAAGATCATAGGTACCTCCTTCAAGAAGAAAAGCTTTTGACCATACCACACGGAGAGGTTTTACATCAGTGGAACAAACCAGAGAACATGAACCGCCACAATCGACTCCTGTTTCTATACCATTTTGTTTCTGATCAAAGCAAGTAGGAGCCTTATAAACAATGCGGTAAACGGGGTACGACGCAAGCAATATTATTGTTATTGAAAAAGCGATTGCGTACCATATTTTTCTTTTTTGTGCCCATTCCATTCCCCTATCATAGCAGAGTTTTCAATTTAAAAAAGCACGGCAACCTTTTGGTTGCCGTGCTTTTTTAAATCTTGAAAATCTTGAGATTGAATACTTGGTTCTGGCGGCAGGCTACTTTCCCCTTACGAGTATCATCGCTGCAGTTGTGCTTAACTTCTGAGTTCGGAATGAGATCAGGTGTGACCACAATACTAAACCACCAGAACTAAATATTCAATCCTCTGGATTGAATATGTTTTTGTACATCACCATTTCATTACTGAAATGGTCGGGGTGGTTGGGTTCGAACCAACGACCTCTCGCCTCGAAAGACAAGTGCTCTACCTCCTGCTCTCATCGATGATCGACGACAAAATGTCGCGTCCTGTAAGAGGAAAGGAACAGTTTCTGAGCTACACTCCGATGTGTGTAGATATGCAAAAATAAATTCAAATAAAAAGTAAAAAACTAAACGAATAACGATTGTGATTTTCAAATTCCCAACAAGAATCGGCGTATTAGTACTCCTCGGCTGAAGCAATTACTTGCCTTACACCTAGAGCCTATCAACGTAATCATCTCTTACGGGCCTCAAACGATTTCTGATCTTGGGGTTGGCTTCCCTCTTAGATGCTTTCAGAGGTTATCCATTCCCGACATAGCTACGCTGCGGTGCCCTTGGCAGGACAGCAGCCACACCAGAGGTCAGTTCACTCCGGTCCTCTCGTACTAGGAGCAAATCCCCTCAAAATTCAACGCCTGCAGTAGATAGGAGACCAACCTGTCTCACGACGGTTTGAACCCAGCTCACGTATCTTTTTAATTGGCGAACAGCCAAACCCTTGG
>JAVHQE010000164.1:0-1489 GCA_036170975.1 Minisyncoccota bacterium
TTGAACACCTTTTGCGTTATGCCTCGCATACGTAGGGTGGGCAGATTGCCCACCATTTTCAACCGTGTGGGCAAAAAAATTACCCACCCTACTCGCTTTTAAACGAAAAATATTTGGGAGCAATCATCCTGCAAGGTCAGCGATGAGACAACGCTCGAATCTCAACCGACAACTGTCTCAGACTTCCCTGATACAACCAAACGACACCGCACATCCCATAGAGAGGTAACGAAGCGAAAAAATTCGCATCACGCATCATCTCAAGTGCCACAGGATTTTTGAAATGCCAATAAATGGCATAACAACCATCGACAGTAAACCAAGTAAAAAAGAGCATCAAGGGGAGCAACCGCCATCTCTGTTCAAGAATGACACGAATACTCCAAGGTGCTGTTAGGTAGGCGAAAACTCCCATAATGATGCTGATAGGAACATCCCAGTCTGGCGCGATGTTGTAAAAAGCACCAACAATCAAGAGTGCTAAGCCAATCGCAAAAGTGACTAACTTCCAAGGACGAGCATATTCAACAAGACCGATATTCAATTTGCCCCAAGCTGTACACATCACACGCATATCCCGTAATTAAAAAGAAGGAAACGTCACTCAAAACAAACCGTCCAAATTGAAGTGCACATTCGCAAGACCTTGTTCAACAGCCTTCTGAAACCACGATACAGTAAGGTAGGGTGGGTAGATTGCCCACCGTTTTTCATCTCCGCGTGGGCAACAAAAACTTGCCCACCCTACTTTGCTAGTGCCATCAACGACTATAAAAGCTAGCTGTGACTTTTATTTACGGTTGTAATAGGCATCTGCGGCTTGCTGATTTTGTCTATTCCTCTGAGCGTTAGCAGCATCCTCTGCCGAATTAGCGGCATGCTGCGCAGCAGTTGAGGCTTGCTGTGCTGCAATGCTCGCTAGAGTCGCATTCGCTATCATTCTTTCTCGTTCGACAAGCTCGTTACGCTTTTTCTCTAGCTGATATGTCCATTCAATTTCACTAATCTGCTTTTTGTCCAATTTATCTGCAAGCATGCGTTGATATGACTGATATTCATGAGCCGTATCCGTTTCTCTCACATTTGGGGCTAGACGAGTTCTCTCCTGATAATATCCATCTACAAATTGCAGCCATGTGGTTTGGTTACTCCGAGCAAGCGTAAAGCCTTCTGATTCATATGCAATAAGCTTTTTAGAAGCATCTCTGAAATAGAAAGATGATCTTGGTGTGGGTTGTGGAGCTAGCAACATCTCATCCATATGAAATGTCACCAGACCTAACTCAGCGCACCCGCTTAATACCATCAGCAAAATAATTTGGACTAAATTTTTCATTTCATTCCTTAGCGTTTATGTCGTATGTCTGCGCCACTTTTGGCGGATAACGCTGTGCTTATCGACCCTATATCGCTTAATGACGGAAGTGACGATAACCTGTCAGCACCATCGCGATGCCATGCTCGTCTGCCGCAGCGATGACTTCCGCGT
>JAVHQE010000165.1:0-1486 GCA_036170975.1 Minisyncoccota bacterium
CCCGATCACCATCGCCACCGCGAGGCCATAGATGTAGAAATCGTAGAACTCGATGGCGGTGCCGATGAAACTGGCAAAGGCGATGCGGGTGGCGGAAGTTGTGGTCATAATTTTTATATAAACAGGCAACTACTTTGTCTGCGCTAGTCTGTTTGTGGTTTTCGGTATCGAAGGGCTTTGTCGATTAGTTGCGAGCGACGTTTAAGCTCTTTTGCATTGGGAGGAAGCTCCAAAAACAAATTTGCTTCATCTAATGATTGGAAGAACTTGGCATTGCCTAGGTGAAACCGTAACAGAGCAACAAAATATATTTGAAGCTGGTAACAATGTGTCCTTGCTTGTTCTGATTCTTCGCCAGCATGAACATTAGTATTTCTATATTCCCGAAGATGTTCTAAAAGCTGCCTGTGGAATTCGGTGTCATTGAACAGAAATGCGCAACGTTGGACTAGCTTTGCATAGTCAGCCTGTCCTGGCACAACCAGCATCTCTAGGGCGCCCCATAGACGCATAAATGCTGTATTGGGATCGCTTTCATCGAGTGCACGAACATACCGAACGAGTGAGGAAATTAATTTTTCTTTGTAAGCGCTTGTAGCTAGATTGCGGAGAGATTTGAGGGAATATTTAACTATTTCTGAATTTTCCATGCGAAAAATGGAAGCCTCTTTAAAGCTAGGCTCAAACCAGACGGCATCTGTTGCGGGAGTGCCATCCGAAAGATGTAGTGTATGTGTGCTTCCAAGCCGTATCACATTAATTGGCGAAATCGCGGCATTACCAAATACCAACTGCATTTGAGGGTTTCCCATTGAACACCATATGGCCCTAATAAGATCTAGGGCGCGGAGCGACTTATGTACAGCTGAGGCGTGTGATTTCGCCTTTATTTTAATTACTACATAGCAGTAAGTAGTTGGAGGAGTAGGAACTGGTACTCGATGCGTACGTAATAGTTCAATACGAGATTTGCTGAATCTGATTGGGTAGTCCCCCGGGAGAAAATTGATTTCTGCGCCGTTTATTAGGAGCCTCTTTGGAGCGTCACTGCCATTGAGTGATATTGAGGTTAGTAAAGTATATGCTTGTTCCTTAGTCGCTAGGCAGCTCTTCAGTTCATCATTGATGGCTGTTAGGAAAGAATCTGGCGTTAGCTCTTTCGTGACTTTTGCTAATCCTCGCCATACTAAATTTGAAATATCGGCTTCTGAAGCTGTATGAGGAAAATCGAGCATTGAGTGCAATGCGGGCATGCAATATTTAAGTTCGAAACCAGTGAATGACACTTTTCCATCAGCTGTGACCGTTCTGATGCCGTCAATTTTCTCCAGAATAACTCGAGGATTAAATCTGTTTCCTTTTTTCCACTTAATTTGCATGGCACTTTATTGTGGCTGTTGGTTTCAGGCAGTGTGGTTGGCGGTATACAACATTACTTCCCACGCATAAACATCGCATCCAACTCTTCCACCGTGATCTGGAACCA
>JAVHQE010000166.1:0-1468 GCA_036170975.1 Minisyncoccota bacterium
TGGCGAATTTAACTTAAGTAAAGATGCAAATTTAGGGTCCTATAAGGTAGAGTCTGCTTTCCAGGCAAATTCATACTCACAAGAATTTCAAGTAGAAGAATACAAAAAACCAGATGTTGCAGTAAGTGTAAAACCATCAAAAGATGCCTATACTCAAGGAGAAAGTGCTGCTATTACCGTTAATGCTTCATACTATTTTGGCGCACCCGTTACGGATGCTCCTGCAACATGGGTGCTTCAAACTCAAGATTATTCTTTCCGGTGGGATAAAGATTGGAGATTTGAGTTTGGAGATCCAGATTCTTATTGGTCACAACCATGGTGGTATTATTCTGGATCAAGTTACTATTCTGGAAAAGTAGTTACGGAGGGGAAAGGAAAAACCAACGCCAAGGGCAATTTAGACCTCAATCTCCCCCTTGATATAAGTAAACAAAAAGCAAGTCAAAAAATGCTTGTTGAAGTAACGGTAAACGATATTAATAATCAATCAATTGCTGCCTCACAAGAGTTTACAGTACACAAAGCGGGCTTATATGCTGGACTGAGACCAATAAGCTACGCTAATCAGTCTGGTAAAGAAGCCCAAGTTGAAGTGGTTGCAGTTGACCTAAAAGGTGGCGAAGTGCCGAATACACCCGTTTCAATTGAATTTTATAAAAGGACGTGGGAGACGATTCGAGAAAAAAATCCCGATGATGGGGTATTCTATTACACAAGCAAACCCAGTGATTCTCTTGTAACAAACATGATGGTTACGACAGACTCTCTAGGTCGAGCAATCGCCTCTTTTACGCCAACAGAGGGAGGGACATATAAGATCGTAGGGAAAGTTACAGATAAAAATGGTAATCAAAATACGAGTGGTAGTTTCTTGTGGGTATCTGGTTATGGCTTTTCAACAGCAAGAGAGAATAATGATAGGATTATTCTTGTTACTGATAAGCGTGATTATTTAGTCGGTGAGAATCTTTCCATATTTGTTGCGTCCCCATTCGCTTCAGATGGAGCGAAAACACTATTGACTGCAGAAAGGGGAAGTGTCTTGGATTATAAAGTTGTTAATACAAGCGACTCGTCCAATAATTTTACCTTATCCATACCTCCAAAATACACTCCTAATGCGTTTATCGGGGCAGTTCTCGTAAGAGGAGGCAATCAGGTAAAAAAACCTGCAGAATTTAAGATGGGTTATGCGGAAATAAAAGTTACTGATAAAAAACAACAAATTGATGTTCGTATTACAACAGACAAGAAGAAATATAAACCAAAAGATATTCTGAAAGCGACCATAGAAACAAAAGATTTGTTAGGTCATCCAATCTCTACGGAATTAGCGGTTGGTTTGGTCGATAAAGCGGTGTGGGATTTATCAAATGTTGAACTGCCTGATATTTATAAAACTTTTTACCAACCCAGAAATCTCGAAGTTTTAACTTCACAGCTATTGACAATTTCTATTGACCGA
>JAVHQE010000167.1:0-1467 GCA_036170975.1 Minisyncoccota bacterium
TTCATTATTTAGCCAGCCCGATTGCTGACGTTCACGACGGACTGTTCCCGAGACGATGCAGTCATACGCCTTTGCGAATTACCTTTCCTATAGCGGTCACTTAGCAAAAATATACATCGACTTGTTATGCTTATAACTATGCAGGCATATCCCAAGTTCGCCGAGCCAATTGCATAAGCATCTCTTGCCGTTCCTCTATGTCAGTCGATTGCCAAGACGTGAATTGTTTCAGCTCCGCCGTTGCGCGATTGAGTTGGGTGTTTTGGCCGATTTGGGGGCGTTCTACCAGTGACTTGGTTAGTAAGAACATTGATTGCAAATAGCCCGGACATTTGTCGGAATAGACATCGTTAGAAACTGCTGTGTTGATAGTTTTCTCTAATAGCGTCAGATTGCCCAGCTTAACCACATAGGAGCTGTATTCATCCGGCTTGTCGAATTCAGCAGCCACTTGAAAAGTAGGGGTTTGGGGCAGAATGTGCTCAATATGCACGGAAGAATCCAGATAACGCTGCAACGAATATGCCGCTTGGTTGCCAAAAGCATCTTGATCAACAAACTGTGTGAGCTTGGACAACACATAGCGTTGCCTGTATTTAGGCAACTTATCCTGAGTTAGCTCACGAAAGGCAAAGTCGAATGCGTTGCTGCGCGCGAGACGATCCGGTGTAAACCATTTGGCGATAAATTCGTCCAGTCCAGCTCTGTCCTTGATTACACGTAATTCATCTGACCACTTGGTAAATTTTGTCTCAAAGTTCTTGGTGGGCTCGCGGGTAATCAGGTAGCAGAAATACAAGTTTTCTAACTGGCGAGAAAGTTCATCGAACGCATCATTCGGTAAATGCTGCCCAGCCAATAGCAAGACAAAGTGCTGACGTGCTGCTCCACTCAAGTTGGTGATGTTATTCAGGTAACGATTAGTGGAGCCATCCACATTCTGCGATGAAGCAAAGTGAGCGTAGGCGTGACCATTAGCGACCAGCTCGTCCACAAAGTCCATCGGATGTGACGCAATACCGGTCGGCATTTGGTTGTCCGAAAGCCATTGGTATATTTCGTCCTCGCGAATCACATCTCGACCACGCTCCAAAGGATAGCGAGACATGATGAAGTAACGCAGAAAACGCAGAGGTTTTTCGCCGCAACCTGACAGAGTGTCAATCAGCACCTTCCACTTACTCTTTAGCGCATCGTGCTGCTTCAGATCGGTATTCATAAAAAGTAGGTTCTTAAGCAAATCCATCGCATTTAGACCAACTCCACGGTCGTTAATGGTCTCAAAAACCTTCAGGGCATGCGCCAAGTTTGGAGTCAAAATACGGATTAACTTTACACGCAGCGTGAATGCCGCAAAGAAACTCTTCAGCTTGGTGACATCTATTGCAAAAGCATTATTGAGGAATGTGTCGATGGTTTCGTAAGCATCCAGAATATGTTTAACCGACTCCGTATTTCGTGGGAGAG